>DAOPQX010000033.1:0-17613 GCA_035348395.1 Vicinamibacterales bacterium
CCTCCCACAGGCGCTCCCGCATCGCCCGGGTCTCGGCCAGGGCGCGGGCACCGAGCGGGGTGACCGAGAACACCCGGCGCGACACCGATTCGCCGCGCGGGGCGGCGCGCGCCGAGATCACGTAGCCCTTGGCCTCGAGCCGATCGAGGGTGATGTAGACGGACCCAACCGTGACGTCGCGGCCGGCAAGGCGTCGGTCAGGCGGGCCTCCGCCATGTTCTCCACCACGCCCACGATGCGCTCACCCCTGTCGTCGAAACCCGTCAGGAGGATCCGCCCGAGGGGATCCTCGCCGGAGAAGTACTTTGCCGCCAGCGCCTCGTTGATCACCACGACGCGTTCGGTCGTGGCGCGGTCGGTGGGGAGGAAGCCGCGTCCCCGCAGGACGCGCGCGCCCAGCGCCTGGAAGTAGTCGTGGGTCACGATCCGGAAGGCTGTCGTGGTGAGCTCGAGATCCGGCCTGCCCTGGACTTCGATTCCCCAATTGTCGCCCGAGCCGCGCAGGGGCAGCTTCTGCGCGGCTGCCGCGGCGCGGACGCCGGGCAGCGCCCGCAGCGACGGCAGCAAATCGAGGACCGAGCGCAGCCGCGTCTCGTCCGGCAACGCGGTCGGCGTGGTCGTGTCGATGACCACCCCGTCACGCGTGGCGAAGCCCGGGTCGATGGCGCGAAGATTGGCCAGGCTGCGGTTTCGAAAGGTTGCCGGGGGTGCCGGCCCCTACTTCTTCCGATACACGACCGCCTCCCGGATGACGAGTGCTTTCCCCTTCGACCGTGGGTCGGCATCGTCGCGGGTGACGATGCGCAGCGTGTGGGGACCTTGCGCGAGCCCGTAGGTGTGCCACAGCGCGTCGTCGTGGGTGCGCTCGACGATGAAGGCGTCGGCGGCGTGGAGAGGCGAGCCGTCGAGGAGGACGTCGGCGCGGCCCCCCTCCTGGGTGAGGTCGCCAACCAACGCCACCGCGGCGCCCGTGAAGGTGAGCACCGCTTCGGCGCCGGCGCCGCTGGCACGCATCCGCGCGGGGCCATTGGAGCCGGCGACCCGCGTGAAGCCCTTGAAGCGCCAGGCCGGGTCGTCGATGCCCACGCGGCGTTCCGGGATTCCCATGTCCCACTGCTCGAACGGCGCCGCCTCGGGGGCCTGGAGCGGGATGACGACCTCGGTGTCGGTCACCTGGCCGCCGGCCCGCCGCACCAGCTGCAGCGCCCGCTCGAGCGTCGAGCGCGAGATGTCGTTGAACGACGAGTGCGTGAAGTCGAACTTCTCGTCCGCGATGGCGGGAATGCCGCCCTTCCACTGGTCCGAGATGCGGGAGTAGCCGAGCATCACGCCGAGGATGCCGCCGGCGGTCGAGGGGTTGCAGTCGGAGTCCTGGCCGGCGCGCGTCGAGATCTCGAGCGTCCGCGCGAAGTCGCCGCGGCCGTAGAGCAGACCCAGCGCGACGTAGGCGCCGTTGATCCTGGCGTCGATGTTGAAGGGCCGCAGGGCGCCCTCGGGGCAGCTGTCGTTGCGGTCCCAGGTGTCCTGGATCAGTTGCCACGTCTTCTTCCAGTCGTCCGGGTTCTCCTCGGCCCAGCCCAGCAGGTCGCGGATGAGGCGGGCGTAGGCGCTTTTCGGCGGCAGGCAGGCCAACCCCTGCTCGACCACCTTCCGCACGTCGCTCTCGAAGAAGGCGGCCGTGTACATTCCGTTGACGAAGATGCCCCCGTACAGCCCGTCGCCGTGATTCATCACCCGGCCGACCCGCTCGGAGTACTTGTTCGACTCGCGGGGCAGCGCCGGGCTCATCAGGCCGATGAAGTCGGCTTCGATCTGGAAGTCGATATCGTTGGCGTGGATGTTGTACTTCGGGTGGCCCGACATCGGCGCCTTGATGCCGAGGTTGAGCAGCCGCCGGGCGGACGCGTTGGCGTGCCACAACTGGTACTTGCTGTCCTTGAAGGCCTCGCCGTACTGCTCGACAGTGGCGTCGAACCCGAGCCGGTCCATCGTCTCGGCGAGCGTCATGCCGACGTAGAGATCGTCCTGCCGCAGCGCGTTCGACACGCGCTCGGGAGACCAGGCGATCTCGCCCTCGAAGATCCTGCCGTTCGACTGGAACTCGGTCGGCGCGCCGTAAGAGACGCCGATCATCTTGCCGGCCCAGCCGCCGCGGATCTTGTCGTCGAGCGCCGTGCGCGCGATCGTGCGAGTGGGCGTGGGCTTGGCCGGGGCGAACGCGGCGAGCAAGCCGAACACGAGCACTACCGTGATGTACCGCACCGGATCACCTCCCCGGAAATGACCGTTCCTACTTTGCCGCATTCGCGCCCCTGGTGCGCAGTCTGATCGCGTAGAGCCCCTCGCTGGCCGTGATGAACAGTGTCTTGTGGTCGCGGCCGCCGAAGCAGAGGTTCGCGGTCCAGGGCTCGGGTACGTCGATCTGCTCGATCTTCTTCCCGCTCGCATCGAAGACCGAGACGCCCTTGCCGGTCAGGTACAAGCGTCCCTCGGTGTCGAGGGTCATCCCGTCCGAGCCCTGCTCGCAGAACAGCCGCTGGTTCGCCAGGTTGCCGTCCGGCTGTATGTCGAACGCGTAGGTCTTGTTGCCGCGGATGTCGGCGACGAAGAGCGTCCTGCCGTCGGGCGTGCCGATGATGCCGTTCGGCTTCACGAGGCCGGTGGTGACGCGCCGGAGGGTCTTGCGGTCGGGCGAGAGGTAGTACACCTGCTCGGTGCCCTGGGGGGGGGCCTCGTGCGTCCACCAGTCGCGCTTGTAGAACGGGTCTGTGAAGTAAATGCCGCCACCGGGACTGGCCCAGACGTCGTTCGGGCCGTTGAGCGGCTTGCCCTCGAACTCACGCGCCAGCACGGTGTGAGTGCCGTCGGGCGCGATCGACCACAACTCCGTCTTCTCGTCGGCACAGGCGAGCAGGTGGCCGCGCGCGTCGAAGTACATTCCGTTGGCTCGCCCTGCCGGCTGCATGAAGGTCTCGAGCCGGCCTTCGACCGTCCACTTCAGGATCCGGTCGTTCGGCTGATCGGTGAAGAAGACGTTGCCGTTCGGGTCGGCGGTCGGCCCCTCGGTGAAGGCGAAGCCGTCCGCCAGCTTCTCCAGCTTTGCGCCGGGCGCGATGACGCTCATGTCGTCTCCCGGTGGCGCCGCCACCTGCGACCCGCCCAAAGAGGGCAGGGTGAAGAGAAGTCCCGCGACCGTCGCCAGCAGCACGCGATGCAGCCCGTCCATGGCATCCACCTCATCCCACCGGGGGCCACGCGGTGATTGTTGCGCGGGGGCGGCTCGTTGTATTGTGCCCTTCATGAAGCTTCAGCGTCGCGAGTTCCTGCACCGGGCCGCCCTGGGAGCCGGAGGCCTGCTGGTTGGCAGCGCCGGCCTTTCCGCCAGTGGCGCCGGCCTCCGTGCCGCCGAGACTGCCTTCGACCCGTACGCGCTCGTGCCGCTGGGCAAGACCGGCTTGCGCGTCTCGCGGTTCTGCCTGGGCACCGGGATGCGCGGGGGCAACCGCGAGTCGAACCACACGCGGATGGGCAAGGCCGCGCTCGAGCGGCTGATTCGCGAGAGCTTCGATCGCGGGACCCGGCTGTTCGACCTGGCCGACTTGTACGGCACCCATCCGTACGTCGTCCCGGCCCTCAAGGGCATCCCACGCGACCGTTACCGGATCGTCTCGAAGGTCTGGTTCATGCGGGGCGGGCTCCCCGAGAGCGAGCGGCCCGGGGCCGACGTGACGATCGCCCGGTTCCTCAAGGAGCTGGGCACCGACCACATCGACCTGGTGCTCTTGCACTGCGTCACCTCCCCGAAGTGGCCCGACGACCTGCGCCGCCAGATGGACCAGCTCTCCGAGCGCAAGCTCAAGGGGGACATCGGCGCGCTCGGCGTCTCGTGCCACTCGCTGGCGGCCCTCGAGGCCGCGGCCGCCGAGCCATGGGTCGAGTCGGTGCACGCGCGCATCAACCCCTACGGGATGAGCATGGACGGCCCCCCCGAGAAGGTCGTGCCCGTGCTCAGGAAGATCCACGACGCCGGCAAGGGGGTCGTCGGGATGAAGATCGTCGGCGAGGGCCGGCTGCGCGACGATCCGGAGCGGCGAGCCGAGTCGGTCCGCTACGCCTTGACCCTCGGCTGCGTGGACGTCCTGAACGTGGGCTGCGAGAGCATTGCCGAAGTGGACGACCTGGCCTCGATGGTCCGGCGCGCCGGGGGCGCCTAGGGGTCGCCGGGGTCGGGAGTAATTAGAAGCCGGAGATCCGGCGGGACTTCTAATTACTCCCGACCCCAGGCGGGGGTCCACACCCGGTATTCGCCGCTGCAGTGGAGCAGCCCCATCAGGTACCACAGGCCGTCGTAGTAACGGTACCGCCCCGTGGGGATTTCGGCGTTCCAGAGCGCCTCGACGAACCGCCGCGCCCGCGGGTGGGTGGCGGCCAGGCTTGCGACCGCGTTGGTCGCGACGAGCGCGGTCGAGTGGTTCGCCTCGAGCTGGACCGAGCCGTCGAGCGTCCAGCGGTTCCCGTACGAGTCGATTCCCTTCGACTCGAAGAACGCCTGGATCCGGTCGCTCAACTCGCGCTCGCGCGGGTCGGCCGCCCACCACGACCAGTCCACCGACCAGTTCGCGGCCGTGCGCCAGGCGTCGGGACCGAAGGTGCCCGACCGTTGGTTGAAGCTTGCCGTGACCGGCGTGCCGTCGAAGTTCGCATACTCCGGCGCCAGCCCGGTTGCCGGGTGCGTCGCCTTCTGGAAGAAGTCGCGGCTGACGCGCGCCGCCTCCGCCCAGAACGGCCGGTCGGCCTCGGGGCCCCACCGCGCCCACAGCTCGTAAAACGCCGGCAGGTGATACGAGGGATCGGTGTGGTCCGGCCGCCGGTTGTCGGGCGTGAACCGCACCATCTTGTGTTCGAGATTGAACTGCGCGCCGTCGGTTTCGACCCGGTCGCGCCGGCTCGCCCACGGCCCCGTGATGACGCCGCGGTTCTTGATGTCGGAGAGCAGCCGGTCGGCCATCGCGCGGTAGGCGTAAATCCCGCTGCCGTCGCCCCAGCGCGCCGAGGCGAAGTACAGCGCCATGACGTAGTACTCCTCGCCGTCTGGCGCCGGCGACTCGCTGTTCGGCGTACCGTCGGTCTTCATCGACCATGAGAAGAAGCCGTAGGCCGGGTGCGCCCGGTCGTCGTGGTACATGTAGGTCCGCGACCAATTCCACAGCGCGTCGAACTCGGCCTTCTTGTCGAGCTGGACCGCGATCATCATCCCGTACGACATCCCCTCGCTCCGCACGTCGCGGTTGTTGATGTCGCTCAGGTAAGCCAGCCGGCCGTTCGCGTTTTCCCCCGACCAGTAGAAGACGGTTTCGCTGTCCGGATTGCCATGGAACAGCTGACCGAAGGCCTTGTCGATCTTCCGCCGGATCGCCTCCTCCGAGTATCCCGCCTCCCGGAACAGGTTCCGGTAGCGGCCGGTCGCGAACGCCCCCTGCGTTCCCTGCTGCTGCACGACTCGGTCCTCGGCCTCGACCTGGATATCCCACACGGGCACGGCCGGGTGCGCGGGCACGCTCGAACCGGAGAACAGCAGTACCAGCGGGAGCAGGCTCGTCAAGGGCAACATAGGATCTCCTCACAGGCGGGACGCCCGTGCCACTCGGGTGTCCTTTCGGGCAGGGGCTGGCGGGGTGGCCCGAACCGCGGGCCGCCGGCATTATATGCCGGGGCGGCAGCATCCGGGGCGGGCACTGGAGGCAGGCAAGGAGCAGGGCCGAAGCCCTGCTCCAAGATGGGTCAGTCAGCGGCGCGTGAACAACTTTCCGACCATGCCCAGCACATCGTCCACGACCGAACCGTCGCGGTTCGCGTCGAGCATCGGGGCGAGCATGTTCAACAGGTCGCCGCCGGCGCCGGCGCCCCCGGGCATCGAGGGCTGCGAGGCGCGCTTGCTCATCGAGCCCATCATCATCGCGGCCACGACCGGCAGCATCTTCTTGAGGATGCCCTCGCCGATCCCGGTCTGTGCCGAGGCGCGCGCGGCCACCTGCCGGCTCACCTCCTTGCTGCCGAACACGTGCCCGAGGATCCCGTTGCCGTCGGTGATCGTCTCGGGGCTGGCCAGCGCGCCGGGATCGTCCAGGTAGCGCTGGTGGCGCCCGCCGCCGAGCGCGCCCAGCAGGCTCTCGAGGCCGCCCTCGCTGGCCATGTTGCGCTGGAAGCCGCTCGCCAGCGCGGGCACCAGGGCCGAGAGTGCCGACTGCACCTGGTCTTCGCCCAGGCCGAACTGCTCGCCGATCTGGCGCGTCGCACCGCCGCCCTGCGCGCTGAGAATCGCTTCGAGAATGTTCATGTCATCTCCGGGCTGAAGGTTGGGATACCGCGTCTCCATTCTAGCAGGCCACGGCGAACGGGCCCCGACATTCAGCGGCACCTCTGCCTCGGACGTACAATGGTTTCGCCCCCGGAGACCGAGCATGAAGCGCTCTTCATCGTGGCTCGCCCTCGCCGTCGCCCTCGCGCTGTTGCCCGCGGCCGCCGCCGCCCAGGATCCGCCGAAGGAGCCGCCGCCCCCGCCGCTGTTCGAGGGCACCGTGGATTTCTCCTTCGTGTCGACCACCGGCAACAGTTCCACGCAGTCGATCGGAGTCTCGGGAGACACCACGTACCGGCCGGACGGCTGGGAGATCCGCAACAAGGCGGCCTTCGTACGGGCGAAGACCGACGAGGAGCTGAGCGCGCAGTCGTTGGTGTACCTGTTCCGGGCCGCCAGGAAGATCACCCCGCGCCTGTCGGGGTACGGGCAGTTCGACTACACGCGCGACCGCTTCGCCGGCATCGAGCACCGGAACGCCGTGCTGGGCGGCCTGGAGTACCTCCTGTACAACACGGCGCCTCACGACCTCAAGATCCTCGGCGGCGCCGGGTACGTGAACGAGCAGCGGCTCAGCGGGGACGACGTGTCGACCGGGGCGCTGGACGCGGGCTGGGCCTACAAGCTGAAGGTGTCGGAGACGGCGGAGTTCACCGACGACTTCCGGTGGGGCCTCTCCTTCTACGAGTCGAGCGACTGGCGGATCGGGCACGTCGCGGCGCTCACCACCCGGGTGCACAGCATCCTGTCGCTCAAGGTGTCGCACACCACGCGCTTCGTCAACTTTCCGCCGCCGGGCTTCGAGAAGACCGACACGATCACCGCGGTCGCGCTGGTGGCGAAGTTCTGAGCCTCGACGCCTGGCCTACTGGCGGGGCGTGTGCGCCTCGATCTGTCCGGGCGGCGGCGGGTCGTCTTCCTCCGCCGGCGCGTCCGCCGCAGAGCCCCGCGATTCGAGCAGGCGGTCGGCGGGGAGGCGCAGGCGGCTGCGTTCCACCGAGTCGACGCCGGTGGCGGTGATGGCGAGCTGCCCGCTCTCGGTCCGCTGCACCCAGCCCTTCTCGCGAAGGTACCACGTGTGGAACGCGACGAGCTCGACGGGGATTCGCAGCAGCCGCGCGAGCTCGTACTCGCCGAGGCCCGGCGACATCATGTCGCGCCGCCGCTGCACGTAGAACAGCGAGAGCAGCTTCTCGCGCGTCGCCTGGTCCTCGGCGAACGCGCTGCCGTCGCTGGCCTCCGAGGCCAGGCGCCACTTGCGGTTCCAGTACTCCTGGTAGCGGGCGTCGTACGTCGCGCGCGCCGCAGGGTTGGTCAGCGTCGCGTGCGCCACCACCAGCAGGCGGAAGCGCTCGGCGTTGCCGTCACCCGCGTCGGGGTGGCACTTCTTCGCCAGGTGGCGGAAGACGCGGTGGATCAGGTCGTCGTCCGCGTTCGGGCTCAGCTGCAGCAGCTCGTAATAGTCGACGAACTCCTCGCTCACACGCGCCTCCGGGCCACATTCTACATGTCGGCCGCGCGGGTCAGTACGAATAGGTGAGGGTCGCGCTCCCGTAGCGGCACGGCCGCCACTGCGCCGCGTGCTCGCGCCCCCACGCGACGAACGAGACAGTTGCCTCGAACCGGCTGTTCCGGATCGAGACCCCGACCTCGCCGGCCGGCACCGCGTGCGCCTTCTCCTGCACGCGCGGCCCGTCGCTGAAGGTGTTGCCGTCGAGCGTGAGGTTGCGGGCGACGAAGAAGACGCCCGCGCCCGCGAACACGTAAGCGCCCGTGCCGTTCGGCGATCCCGTAGCCGCGTGCCGTGCGGGCAGTGGCACGTTGCCCAGGCCCCGCGCCGGCGAGCTGCCGAAGTCGTCCGGGAGGTGACGGCCGAACCGGACGTAGGCTTCGGCCTGGGCCTGGACGAGCAGGTTGCCCGCGCTGGCGCCCGCCCTCGGGATCGCCTGCAGGGTCCACCCGCCCGGCGTGGCGTGCACCGTGAAGCGCCGGCGGTGCTCGTAGAACACGTTGAGCAGCAGTTCGTTGCGGAGCTGGTAATCCCATCCCCGCGCCTGGTCGCTCAGCGTGACGGTGTGGATGGCCCGCTGGATTGGCTCGGCAAGCGAGGCGGGCCCCACGACGCCGGCGAGGAGCTTCAGCCCGTCCAGGCGGTCGCCCGAAAGGGCCTGGGTGGCCAGGGCCCCGTAGAGCATGCCGGCGTAGGGGCGGTCGCTCGGGTCGGGGACGGGCGCCAGGATGTTGGCCGGGGTCGAGATGACGTGCCCCAGCTCGTAGCTCGAGACGAGGCGGGAGGGAGAGCCGCCGAACACGCTCCAGATGCCGCCCAGCGGCCCCCGCCCGTCCAGTGACAGGGCCAGCGAGAAGCCGCTGCTGTAGTCCTTGTCGGTGCCTGCCACGATGTCGTTGTCGAGGCGCAACGAGACGATGTGCCGCGGGCGCGCACCGACGGCCTCCCTGGGGGCCGCAACCGCGCGGCCGGCCGGCGGATTCGGCGCGAAGTCCCGGGCCGGCGGCGGTCCGGGGACGCCGTTGGCGAGCGCGAGCGCGAGCACCAGTGCGGCCGCGGGCATCCTTCGACTATATACTGTGCGCCCCGGCGATCATGACCCGACGCCCACCCCTTCAGACGACAATCCGTTCCCTCCGCGTGGCGGCGGCTGTGCTCGCCGCGCTGTGCCTCTTCGCGCCGGGCCTCGCCCTGGGCCAGGAGGGCCCGGCGCCGTCCGGAAGCGAAGAGGCAGCCGCCTTGCAGGGCGCGTTTCCGGATGCAACATTCGACGCGTACTTCCGGCAGTACCTTCCTCTGAAGAACGTGTACTCGCCTTACTACGCCTGGGACGCGGCCATGGCCCTCGACCTCACCGTGTTCAGGAAGGGGCAGGGCGCCGTGGATTTCGGGGCGGTGGTCCAGACGGCGGGCACCGAGAACCTCGGCTCGCAGGTTGGCGTGGGCGGCACCGGCTACATCCTGCGCGCCGGCTACCTCCGGTCGCTCTCCAGGGCCGTGACGCTGTCGGCGGGCATCGCGCACCTCAGCTCGCACCTGACGCGCGACCTCGACGACAAGACCGACGAGCAGCGGCGCAAGGGGATGCTCATCCCGGACGTGCAGGACCCAGACGAGTACAACGTCGTCTACCTCAAGGCGCACCTGGCCTTCGAGCGCTGGCCGCTCGAGCCCGAGTTGGACGTCATCCTCGAGCCGGTGAACTTCAGGTTCGACTTCGGCTACGCCCCCTACGCGCGGCCCCTCTACCTCGGGACGCGGTTGATCCTCTGGCGCGGGGTGCGCAAGACCCTGGCGCTCGAGACGCAGCACGAGGTCGGCAACAACGGCTTCAACAACTTCTGCCTGCTGCTCGAACTGTTTCCAAAGGCGCAGCACGGCGGGCGCTTCCACCTGTTCGTGGGCGGGTCGCCCGGCCGCACCATGCACGTCAGCCCGAACGTGTCGGCCCTCCGGGACGGGGTGACCGCAGGAATCCGGCTGCGCTTCCGCACTTGATCCCCCCGGTCTGGGTGCGCCGCGGCGCGGCCTTGTTCGGTCCTGCTATACTCGGCTCCTTCCATCGAAGGAGCATCAGATGGATCCGCGTTACCCCATCGGCCGGTTCGACCCCGAGGATGCCACACCGCTGCCGGAGGTGATCGATCGCATCGCCCGGTTGCCCGGCCAGCTTGCCGATGCCGCACGCGACCTCGAGCGGCGGGGGAACCTCGATGTGCCGTACCGCGAGGGGGGCTGGACGGCGCGCCAGGTGGTGCATCACCTGGCCGACAGCCACCTCAACTCGTACACCCGCTTCCGCCTCGCGCTCACCGAGGAGCGTCCCATGATCAAGCCGTACGACGAGAAGCGCTGGGCCGAGCTGCCGGACGCGAAGTCCGGCCCCATCGAGCCGTCGCTGCACCTGATCGAGGGGCTCCACGCGCGATGGGTGGACCTGTTGCGGGGGATGAGCGCGGCCGATTTCGGGAGGGTGTTCGTCCACCCCGAGCGCGGCGAAATGTCGCTCGAGCGGACGGCGCGGCTGTACGCCTGGCACTGCCGCCACCACCTCGCCCACCTGGCGCTGATCAAGTGAGGTAAGGGGCTGCCCACAGGCGAGACGCCTGTGCCACTACCCACAGCGGCCGTCGCTACTACCCACTGCGGCCTGTGCCACTACTCGCCCCTACCGGCCGACCAGCGCGGCGCTGCCCCAGTAGACGGCCGCGGCGATCAGCGCCGAGGCCGGGATCGTCAGGATCCACGCCCAGACGATCCGCGTCGCGACCCCCCAGCGCACGGCCGAGAGGCGCTTGATCGAGCCGACGCCGATGATGGCGCCGGTGATCGTGTGCGTCGTGCTGACCGGCACGCCCAGGTGGGTGGCGCCGAAGAGCGAGATGGCGCCGGCCGTCTCGGCGGCGAACCCTCCCACTGGCTGCAGCTTGGTGATCTTCGACCCCATCGTGTGGATGATGCGCCACCCGCCCGACAGCGTGCCGAGCGCGATGGCCGCGTGCGCCATGAGGACGACCCAGATGGGGATCGGCAGCTGGCCGTTTTCCAGCTGCAGGAAGCCGCCGGCCACCAGGGCCCCCGAGATGATCCCCATCGTCTTCTGGGCGTCGTTGCCCCCGTGCCCGAGGCTGTAGGCCGCCGCCGACGCCAGCTGCAGCCGCCGGAACCAGTGATCGACCTGGCCCGGCGACGTCCCCCGGAACAGCCATAGGATGGCCACCATGATGAGGAAGCCGAGCACGAGCCCGATGAGCGGAGCGAGCACGATGAAGATCAGCGTCAGCGTCCAGCCGCCGGGCAGGATCGCCTCAAACCCGGCGCGCGCGACCGCGGCGCCCGCGTATCCGCCAATCAGCGCGTGGGACGAGCTGGTTGGCAGGCCGTAGTACCACGTGAGCAGGTCCCAGGTGATGGCGCCCATCAGGCCGGCGAAGATCACCACGAAGTTCACGACCTGGAGGTCCACCAGGCCGCCGCCGACCGTCTTGGCCACCGCGGTGCCGAAGGTGAACGCCGCGATGAAGTTGAAGAAGGCGGCCCAGACGACGGCCTTGCCGGGCGTGAGCACGCGGGTGGAAACGACCGTCGCGATCGAGTTGGCGGCGTCGTGGAACCCGTTGATGAAGTCGAACGCCAGCGCGACGAAGACGAGCAGGAGGACGGCGAGGATGTTCGTGTCCATTCGGATCGCGGCGGTCAGTCTGCGTGAGTCCTGAGTGTACACTGCACCCCGGCCGTTCATCCACACGCGTATTTGCCACGAAGGAGGGTCCATGCCGCCCGCGCTGATCTTCGTCGTCGCCCTCGTCTCGATCATGGCCGCCCTGCTGGTTGTCGTCTGGCGGAAGGAGCGCGCACGAACCGAGGCACTGCGGCAGGTGGCCGCGACGGCCGGCCTCATGTTCCAGCCCAAAGGGGATCTTGCGGCCCTCCGGGCGCTGGGAGACGTGCCGCTGTTCGAGCGGGGCCATTCGAGGCGGGTGAGGAACCTGATGACGGGCCGAGTCGGCGACGATCACCTCGCCGTCTTCGACTACCGCTACAGCACGGGATCGGGCAAGAACCAGCGCACCCGCAGCCAGACGGTCGTGCTCCTGCCCTCGGCGACGCGATCGCTGCCCGACCTGCAGATGGCGCCCGAGAACCCCGTGACCAGGCTGGCCGAGAAGTTCGGCTTCCAGGACATCGACATCGACTCGAGCCCTGAGTTCTCGCGCCGCTACGTCGTGCGCGGGAAGGACGAGCAGGCAATCCGCGCCGCGCTCGCCGCCCGCGCCACCTCGTACTTCGCCGCCCACGAGGGGTGGACGGTGGAGGTGCGGTCGGGCACCCTGGCGATCTACCGCGAGGATCGCCGTCCGAAGCCCCAGGACCTGCGGGCCTTCATCGAGGAGGCCTGCACGGCGGCGAGGAACCTCTGACCGGTGGGGCAGGCCGCCGGGCCTGCCCCGCCGATGACCGTCCACGGGCGAGAAGAGAGGAGCCGCCCCGGCCTCACTACTGCAAGGCGAGCTGGCCCCGCACGGCACCCCCCGGGTTGATCGTGGTGTGCACGTTGAAGTAGAAGCCGGAGGGGCCCGAGACCAGGGCGTTGGCCAGCGAGGCGGTCACGTTCACGTTCTCCTTGGTGAACGACCCCGACCCGCTTCCGAGCGTCACCTCGCCGTTGCCGAGGCCGGTGTTCACCGCGATCCCGGCGTTCTGGCCGGCCGGGGCCTGGTGGATGTGCGCCCCGGTCAGCACCGTCCCGGCGGGGAACCCCGAGAGGTTGACGGTGAAGTCGGCGCTGCCGCCCGTGATGCTGCCCGCCGCGTCGCGCGTCACGTCGAGCCTCACCGTCACCGTGCCGCTGGCGCTTGCATCCGCGTTGGTGACCGGCGGAACCTCGTTGCCCGGCAGCAGCGTCGAGGTGAAGGTGAACGTGTTGTTTGGCGGCGACGGGCTGAGCGGGTTGTCGTTGTCGTCGTCACAGGCCCCGCTCGCCACGACCGCCACGACCGCCAGGAGCACCGCCGCGAGTGTCCGATACCTCATTGCCTCACTCCTCGTTTGTGAAGGGTCCATCAGTAGAACTTCCGGCCGAGGTTGAATCCCATGTAGAGGGTGTCGGGGAACCCTCCCTGGGACATCTGCCCGAACGTGGTGCCGACCGAGTTGGTGAAGGTGAGCAGGAACATGTGGCCGCCGGCCCGGCGCTCGATCCCGAACGCGTAGCCGGGCGATCCCGGGGCGTAGCCGCCGATGCGCGGCGACACCTCGGCGACGACGAAGACGTTGCGCGAGAGCCGGGCCCGGCCACCGAGGCCGAGGAACCCGGTGTTCCGGTCGCCCTCCGGGAGCCGCGCGCTGTCGTGCACCCACATCGGCACGGCGTAGAGGGCGAGCCGATCGCTGAAAGTACGCGAGACCACCGCGCCGAGGGCGGGCGAGCGGTGGGCGCCCCCGCCGACTCCGTGGTCGTGGCCGCCGTCGCCGCCCGTGTCGCCGCGGCCCTTGAAGTTGTTCGTGCCCTCGATCGACGCGATGGGCGAGATCGAGACGGGCCAGGCGCGGCCCTGCCGGATCGCGTCGTACTGCCCGGAGAACTGCAGCGTCTTGTCCTGGCTGCTCCGGTGCACGACCACCTGGAGGTTGCTGAGCGGCGCGAAGCGCAGCTCGAGGGCGATCACGGCGCCGTTGTCGAGGCCGAACAGGTCCTCGAGGTGGTCGCTGAAGCTGCCCTGGCGCAGGTTCGCCAGGAAGCGGTGCGTCAGGCGGAAGTTGAACCCGAAGCGCGGCAGCTGCAGCGTGGTGGGCAGCGTGACGACCGAGAAATCGGCCTCGGTCAGGCTCGAGTCGACTTCATCCTCTTCGTCCTGGTGCGCCCGTTCATCCGGGGGTGGCGCGGCGGGCGACCCGAGCGGTGCGACCTTCGCGGCGGAGGGGGCATCGGCTTGCGCGAGGGCCGGCGCAACCGCTCCGGGCGAGAGGCAGGTCGCGCAGGCCAGCAGGGCGACAGCACTCATGCTCGTCGTCATGCCCCTTGCTGGCTGCAAGGAGGAGACCGCAAGATTCCCTGCGATTATGGCCGTGTCGGGGGGGATCGCGCTTTCGCGCGGCGTAAGAGGTTACCGGCGGCGAAACCCTCCTGCTACCGGTTCCTTGGCGAGCGCGACAGGTAACGCGCAATCTCGGCGGCCCGAAGCGCATCCACGTATGAGTTGAAGCGGACCCGCAGCAGGTCGAGCGGCTGCACCGTGAGGAAGATGTCGCGCTCCTGGTCGCGCACCTCGGTAACCTGCCGCCATTCCGCCTCGAGCTTCGAAGCGCCAAGGTACAGGATGCGCCTGTCGGTGAGAAAGAGCTTCCCGCCCTGGTCCATCAGGCCGTCGGGCGAGGAGGCGGGCGCGAGGAAATGACAGCGCTCGCCCGTGATCGCCGGGTGCCGCGTGGGAATCACTTCGAGCGGTTCGCCGCGGGCAAGCCGTTCGCGCAGGTCGGCGGCGGCCAGCAGGCCCGCCAGGTGCTCGCACTCGAGCGCCGCGTCCTCGGCGTCGAGCCCCAGTTGCTTCGGCCGATCGAGAAGCGTCTCGATCCGTGACCGGTCGCCCGATGCGGCCGCGGCTTGGATCTCCGCACGAAACGTCTTCAGGTGCTTCTCCCGCGCCAGGTCGCCGGGCGCGACCATCTGGCGGACGAACGACGGTAGCTTCACCAGGCACCCCCGGAATCCGGACCGGCGGCAGCCGGCCCTGCGCCCCCTACCCTGTAAGAGACGGTTCCCGCCGTGGTTGCGTTCGCCCGGCGTGGGGAGGGTGAGGCGCAAGTCGCGAGGCTCACCGGCCCGCCGGGTCGAGCCTTGGCGGCCGCACGCCGTGCCGGGGGCTACCTGCCAGGGGGATGTAGTCCAGTTCGCGGCACGCGCGGACGCTGCGAAGCAGCAGGCCGCCGCGGCTCATGTCGCCGCGCCCCACGAACTCGCGCGGGAACACGAGGCGCGGGCCGAGCACCTCGACCAGCACCGCCGCGTACTTCTCGCTCGCAATGCTGCCGAGCAGCACCACCTGGTCGCCGTCCCCGAGGAACGCGGCGAGCCTGCGGGCGCCTTCTTCCAGGGCGAAAACATAGGCACGGTTCGCGTGGTGCACCTCCACTGCCGCGAACGCGGCAATCGCCGCGGCGTCTACCGCCGTGTCCCAGGCGAGCACGCCTCGCGACGGCGTGATCACGAAGACGCCGTCCGCCAGGGCCGATCCTGACTCGTCCGACGGCACTCGCGCGAACGCCCGCGCGTAAGCGAGCTTCCCCCGGAAGTACAGCTGGCTGATGAAGGCGAACACCTCGCCGATGGGCGCACCGCCTGCGGACCGGAGCCGGACCGCGAGGGCGAAGGCAGCCGACGGCGACAGCAGCTGCTGCGCGCGCCTGCCGCTGCAGCTGGCCGGCGAGAGGAGGAAGAGACGCGATGGCACCGTGAACCAGCCGCGGCGGACGGCCCGGAGCCGCCCGCCGCCGTACGGTTCGACCTGCAAGGGCCGTGCGCGCCCGGCGCCCCCGGCCCCACATCCGCTCCAAGACGATCTCGATCAGCTCGAGATTCGTTCCCTGCCTACAGCCGGTTGGATCCTCCTCATGTCGGAAGCCGTTCGAGCCGACACAAGAGATATGTTCGGGCGATCTCGGGCGGCGCCGCGGCCCTGGCGCAGCATCGTGGCGAAGGCTCGCCGAGAGGCAGGGGCCATCTGGCGTCGTGACGGGTGGCTGATCGTTGGACTCGTTCTCGCCGTGCTGGTCGGCTTCGAGGGGTCGGTCCGCAAGGCGTTCCAGTTCGCGCGGCAGGTGGAGCTCTCGTACGGGCTCGCCCTGCTGCCCGCCCTTTTCATTCTCTGTGCCCTGCTGGCGTTTCACCAGTACACCAAACGCCAGGAACTGAAACGACAGGCGGCGGCTGCGGCGGCAGAGGCCGCCCAGGTCAAGCAGCGGCTGCTCGAGCTCGAGCGCCTCGCCGCCTTCGGCCACGCCCTGGCCGGATGCCTGGGGTTCGACACGCTCCAGCAGGTCGTCTGGAGACACCTGCCGGGGTTCATCGGCCGCTCCGAGGCCTGGCTGCTCACCTACAACGAAGGAACCTGGCGCGTGCTGGCTGACACGACCGGCCTGGAGTCGGACCGTTCGAGCCAGCTCCAGGCCATCGCGGTGGAGGCGCTGTCGCGCGGGAGCGAGGCCACCGGGTGCGCGGACGGCATCGAGTGCGCCGGCGCCGTCTGCTTCCCGATGATCGTGGGCGGCCAGGTGGTGGGCGTGCTCGGCCTGGACGACGCCCCAACCGCGACTCCCGGCTGCCGCCGGGCGATGTCGGCGGTGGCGACGATGCTCGGCATCGCGGCCAGGAACGTGCAGCTGTTCCGCGACGTCCGCGACGACGCCCTCCACGACCGGCTCACCGGGTGCCTCGGGCGCGCCCACGGCCTCGAGACGCTCTCCCGCGAACTGGTGCGGGTCGCGCGCATGCGGCGCCCCGTGTCGATCGTGATGTTCGACATCGACTACTTCAAGGCCATCAACGACCGGTACGGCCACCTCGTGGGCGACGAGGTGCTGTCGGCGGTGGGCGAACGCCTCCGCAGCCTGCTGCGCGGCAGTGACACGCGGTGCCGCTACGGAGGCGACGAGTTCCTGGTGATCCTGCCCGAGACGCCCGCCGAGGGGGCCGTCCACGTGGCCGAGTGGCTGCGGATGCAGCTGGCGGCCGTTCGGGTGCCCTCCCTGGCGGACGCCTCGACCCCGCTTCGGGTGAGCCTGGGCGTTGCGACCACCGACGGCCGGCTCGAAGTCGAGGAGATGATCGCCCGCGCCGACGCGGCCCTCTACGAGGCCAAGAGGTGCGGCCGCAACTGCGTGCGCTCGTACAAGGCCTCGGAAGAGCCCTTCGAGCTGGGCGAAGCTGTGTAATCCCCCCGCCCGCCTGTTCTGTCCTTGGCGCTCATTTGCGTAGGCATGGTTGTGCGCGGCTGCAGGGCGAAGAGCCTTCGCTCGCGCACGCCTGTCTCCGGCGAACCGTTGCGCCGCTTCAGCCGTCAAAGGTGGTGTGCCGCTGACGCGTCTTCTCTATGTCGCCCTTCTTTCGTGCCTGCTCGGCCTGGCCGCGGCATCCGCCTCGGCCGGTCTCCCTTCCACGGGAACACCATCGCCTGGAACGGGCAGGGCGGCCGCACCGTCAGGGGCGAGGATCGAGGCCCTCCTGCTGCCCGAGGGAACCGCCGGCGCGGTAAAGCTGGATGGCGAGTTCACCGAGGGCGCCTGGGAAAAGGCGCCGCCCACGCGCGGCTTCCTGCAGCGCGACCCGAAAGAGGGCGCCGAGCCGGCGTTCGACACGGAAATCCGCGTGTTGTACGACCGCGACTTCCTCTACGTCGGCGTCCGCGCCCACGACTCGGCCCCCGGTGCGATCGTCGGCATCAGGACGCGCCGCGACGAGGAGTCGCCCTCCGACTGGCTGCGCGTGATGATCGACTCCTACCGCGACCGCCGCACCGCGTACGAGTTCGCGGTCAACGCCGCGGGGGTGAAGCAGGACCGGTACTGGTTCGACGACGGGAACAGCGACGTCTCCTGGGACGCGGTATGGGATGTCTCGGTGCGGCGCGACGAGCAGGGCTGGAGGGCCGAGTTCCGGATCCCCTTCTCGCAGCTGCGCTTCGCGCCGGGCAAGGGCGACGCCTTCGGGTTCGCCGTGGTCCGGCAGATCGGGCGCCTCAACGAGACC
>DAOPQX010000034.1:0-17609 GCA_035348395.1 Vicinamibacterales bacterium
CACCGGCACGTCCTGCACCTCCAGCACCAGCACCTTCTGCACCTCCAGCACCAGCACCTCCTGCACCAGCACCTCCGGCACCAGCACCTCCAGCACCGCACCTCCTGCACCGCACCTCCTGCACCAGCACC
Source organism: Vicinamibacterales bacterium (assembly GCA_035348395.1). Lineage (GTDB taxonomy): Bacteria > Acidobacteriota > Vicinamibacteria > Vicinamibacterales > Fen-181 > JARKSS01. The sequence goes on from DAOPQX010000034.1 coordinate 132, forward strand.
TCCTGCACCTCCAGCACCTCCTGCACCCCCAGCACGACTGAACTGCGCTATCCTTCCCCCCTTCACCCCTCCCGCGGGCCCCCTGAGATCCCGGGTGGACAGCAGATCGGAGCAATCGATGCGGAAGAGCATGTTGTGGCTGGCGTGTGCGGGGGCGGTCGTCGCGGGCGGCGCCGCGGTGGGGGCGCAGATGGCGCCCTGGCTGCAGTGGACCCTTCTGCCCCGTGCGGCGTGGAACGAGATCGCGGGCGAGGCGTCGGGTGAGAACGCGTGGAAGATGGTGATGGAGACCGGCGGGTATGACCGCGACCGCTCGGCCGCCGAGTACGCGGGCACGTTCCGCGAGGCCCAGTTCTATCTCGACAAGGCGCGCGAGTACGGCCTCGAGGATGCCGAGATCGTGCGCTTCCCGGGCGGGCGCACCTGGGACGCCGTCAAGGGCGAATTGTGGGAGGTGACCCCGAAGCGCCAGAAGCTGGCGTCCTATCTCGATTCGGCGGCCATGCTCGCGACGGGCAGCGCGAACACGGACGTGAAGGCCGAGCTGGTCTGGGTCGGCGCGGGACGCCCGTCCGACATCGAGGGAAAGGACCTGGCCGGCAAGATCGTGGTGACCGAGGGCAGCATTCCCGCCGTGTACCGCCTCGCGTGCGTCGATCGCCCGGCGGCCGGCGTGGTGGGCGTCATGAACTCGCCGCGGCCGCTGTTCGACCCGCTCCAGATGGCCTGGGCGTCGATCGTCGGCCGCGGCCCGGCGCAGGAGTCGGAGGCCGTTGCGAAGTTCGCCTTCCAGCTTCCGCCGCGCGAGGGCGACCTGCTGAAACGGCGCCTGCTGGCGGGGGAGAAGATCTCCGTCCACGCCCAGGTGGTCGCCGAGCACCGCGACTACACCATCCAGGACGTCGTCTGGTCGATCCCGGGCACCGACCCGTCGAAGGGGGAGGTCATCCTGTCGGCGCACCTCTTCGAGGGCTACGTGAAGATGGGGGGCAACGACGACATCTCGGGGTGCGCGGCCCTGCTCGAGATCGCGCGGACCCTGAACACGCTCATCGCCGAGGGGCGCCTGCCCCGGCCCGCGCGCACCATCCGCTTCCTCATCGGCCCCGAGTTCTCGGGCACCGGCCCGTGGGTGAAGGCCAACCGGGCGCTGATGGAGAAGACCCTCTGCAACATCAACTACGACATGGTCGGCCTCCGACTCAGCCGCAGCCAGTCGTTCATGTGCCTGATGCGGACGACCTACGGGAACCCGCACTACATCAACGACGTGATGGAGAACTACTACCGGTTCGTCGGCGAGGGGAGCCGGGAGCGGATCCCGACCAACGCGCCCTCGCAGCGCCTGGTCGCCCCGACCGGATCGGACGAGCCCTTCTACTACAACATCGAGGTGCACTACGGCGCGTCGGACCACGAGGTGTTCAACGACTGGGGCGTGCAGGTGCCGGGGGTCATGGTGATCGACTGGCCCGACCGCTGGTACCACACCTCGGAAGACCACGTCGACAAGACCGACCCGACGACGTTGAAGCGGGTGGTCGCCATCGGCGCGGGAGCGGCCTACACGATTGCGTCGGCCGACGACGAGATGGCGATCCGGATCGCGGGGGAGGTGGCGTCGAATGCGACGGCCAGGCTGCGCCACCAAGGGGCGCGCGCGATCGAGGAACTGAATGGCGCGACCGCCGAGACGCTTCCCGACGCCTACCGCGCGGCCCGAGGCTACGTCGAGGCGGCGCTGATCAACGAGAAGGAGACGCTCGAGACTGTGAACGAGCTGGCGGGGGACGCCAAGCGGGTAGCCCTCCACCTCGCCGCGCTGCAACACGGTGTGGAGCAGGCCGCCTCGGCGCAGCTCTCGCTGGTGGACGCACAAATGCGCGCCGCCGCCGCCCGGCTCAAGGTGGCACCGGTTGCACTGAAGCCCGGCGAGCTCGAGGTGAAGGCGTCGAAGGTCGTTCCCAGGCCGACCGCGCTCGTCACTGCCGACGGCTACCAGGGTTGGCGCGAAGCACTCGGCAAGGTGCCGCAGGAGCAGCGGGCCAAGTTCCCGATCGGCCGGCTCGACACCGGTGAGTTGCAGCGGCTGGTGAACGGCCGGCGCAGCGCGCTCGACATCAAGAAGATGCTGGACGCCCAGGCCGAGACGAAGGCCGACCTCCAGCAGGTGCTCAACTACCTCGAGGTGCTCGCGCTCGCGGGGCTGGTGGAGAAGTAGGCGGAACGATCGTCTGGCGCCTCGCGGACCGCCTCCTCGAGCGTCTGCAGCCAGGCTTCGGGGCTGGCCGAACGGGCGATGCGGGCACGGGGCACCGACCGCGTCACTGCGACCGGCCCCCGCCTCGACCCTGCGGGCACGAGAACCGGGACGTCCACTCGTTTCAGGAGATCCAGGTCGGCGTCGGCCGCCCCGACGCCGACCGTCAGCACCGGCCGCCCTCTCGCGTAGAGTCCCCGCAGAAGCCCGACGCAGGCCCCCATGTCGGCCGACCCGACGGCGTGGTCGAAGCGCCCCTCGCTCCAGACCTGGAGGCCCGCGCCGCGCAGCGTCTTGAACAGGCGGGCGCGAGCCGCCGCGTCGGAATCGAGTACCCGGAACGGCTCGTCGTACTCGCGCAGCTTGGCCAGCCTGGCTTGCAGCAGGGTCAGGCCGGTTTCGCGGGCCACCTCGCTGATCGACATGTCGCTGAAGCCCACCACCGAGACCCGCGCCTGGTTCGCCGCGCGCCTGAGCGCGCGCACGACGGCGTCGTGCGCGATGCTCCGCTCGAAGGTGTGGTAGCCCGACCGCGTGCCGCTGGCAGGGAGCGGGAACGGGAAGTAGCCGCAGGGCACGAAGACGGCTGCGCCGTTCTCCGCGATGAACGGATCGGTCAGCCCCAGTTCGTCGCGGAGCAGCTCGACCTCGGCACGTGTCGCGCGCGATGCCACCACGACCGGGATGCCCCGGGCGGACAGCCGCCCCAGGCCCTCGCGCAGCGTCACGCGGGCGTGCGCCGAGTCGTCGAGCACCGCCGGGTCAAGGCGGCTGAAGACGACGACCGATTGACCCTGACCCCGGCCCTCGGTGCTCGTTCGCTCGTCCGTGCGTTCCAGGCTCGCCCCCGCGCTCCTCATCCCTGCCTCCGTCCCACGAGTGTCGGCCGCGCCGTCCCCCCGGTGTATCCGGTGAACAGGGGGTTTTGGGATGAACGACAGGGGAGAGGGCCCCTGTCGTAAGATCTCACCCATGGACACGACCGCGAGGGAGGAGGTGCGGAGGGCGCGGCGCCAACAGGCGAGCCAGGCTGTCGGCGGCCCCTCCATCGGCCGCCTGCTCCTCGGCGGCTTCGTCCTCATCTTCGCGCTCTGGCTGGTGTCGGGTTTCGACCTCGTGAGGCGCCTGAACGACGTCGAGGAGCGGCAGGCGGCCCTCACCACCGCCTTCCGGCGGGCCGAGCGGTCGCTCAACGCCATCCAGGCGCAGGTCCTTCTGGGCTCGGTCTACCTGCGCGACGCGCTGCTCGACCTCGACCGCGACTCCGCAGACGACTACCACCAGCGCCTCGAGCAGAGCCGCGCCGACATCGAGCAGGCGCTGGCACAGTACCGCCCGGTGGTGCAGTCGGAGACCGAGCGCGCAAGCTTCCGCACCTTGCAGGCCGAGGTGGACGACTACTGGAACAGCCTCCTCGAACCGGTGCTCACCTGGGACGCCACGCGGAAGGCGGTCGAGGCCCGGGCCCTGCTGCGCCGGCAGGTCATTCCCAAGCGCGAGCTGATCGCCCGCATCTCGGCGCGCATCCAGGAGCTCAACCGCGAGGCGTTCGAGCTGCAGCAGGCCGAGGTGTCGCAGATCTTCCGCCAGCTCCACACGCGGGTCTGGACGACCAGCGGCCTCACGCTCCTGATGAGCCTGGTGGTCGCCGGTGCGGTCACCCGCTACGCGACCATCCTCGAGGACCGGATCCGCCAGCAGATGGTCCGCGACCTCGAACATGCCCGCGACCTGCAGCGGCTCTCGGCCAAGCTCGTGGACGTCCAGGAGCAGGAGCGGCGCTCCATTGCGCGCGAACTGCACGACGAGGTGGGGCAGGCGCTCACCGCCATCAAGGTCGAGCTGGCCGTCGCTGAGCGCACCGGCGGCCTCTCCGAGAAGGTGCAGCTCGCGCTGCAGGACGTCCGCGCGATCACCGACCGGACCCTGCAGCAGGTGCGCGACCTCTCGCAGTTGCTCCACCCGTCGCTGCTCGACGACCTGGGCCTGCCGGCGGCACTGGAGTGGTACCTGAAGGGGTTCTCGCGCCGGACCGACGTCAAGGCCGAGCTGCTCCAGGACCGGATGGAGCAGCGGCTCCCGCCGCAGGTTGAAACCTGCGTCTTCCGCGTCGTGCAGGAGGCGCTCACCAACGTGGCCCGCCACGCCAGCGCCTCCTCGGTCCGCGTGTACCTGCAGCGCCTGCCGCACACGGTGCTGCTGACGGTCGAGGACGACGGGGTGGGGCTGGCGCAGGAGGACGAGGCCGAGCCGAAGCGCGGCCTGGGCCTGCTCGGCATCCGCGAGCGGGCCGGCGAACTGGGCGGCACCTTCAGGATCGAGAGCCAGCCCGGGAAGGGAACCCGCCTCACCGTCGAGCTGCCGGTCGAGGCCTCACAAGACGAGTTCTCCCATGCCGATGCGCATCCTGCTGGCTGACGATCACACGATCGTCCGCCACGGCCTTCGCAAGATCCTCGAGGAGAGCCGCGACTGGCAGGTTGTCGGCGAGGCCGGGAACGGCCGCGACGCCGTGCGGCTGGCCCTCGAGCTGCAGCCCGAGGTCGTCATCCTCGACATCGGCATGCCGCTGCTGAACGGCATCGAGGCCGCCCGCCAGATCGCCAGGCGCCTGCCGGACACGAAGATCCTGATCCTCAGCATGCACGCCGACGAGGCCTACATCATCCAGGCCCTCGAGGCGGGGGCCAAGGGCTACCTGCTGAAGGACACGGCCGATGCCGACCTGCTCGGCGCCGTGACCGCCGTGATCCGCGGCAAGTCGTTCTTCAGCCCGGCCGTCGCCCGCGTCATGCTCGACGACTACGTCCGGCGGCTGCGCGATCGCGGCATCGTGGACCGGTACGACACGCTCTCGGAGCGCGAGCGCGAGATCTTCCAGCTGATTGCCGAGGGAAAGACCAACAAGGAGATTGCCGAGATCCTCGGCGTGAGCCCGAGCACGATCGAAACCCACCGCGGGCACATCATGGAGAAGCTCGACGTGCACAGCGCCGTCGAGATGGTGCTCTACGCGGTACGGAAGGGCATCATTTCCACGTAACGGTTCAATGATCCATCCCCACCACCTCGTCATCGCCGCCGAACTCTCCGTCCAGCCGCGCCAGGTGGCCGCCACCGCGGCTTTGCTGGGGGAGGGGGCCACGATCCCCTTCATCGCCCGCTACCGGAAGGAGGCCACGGGCAACCTCGACGAGGTGGCCATCACTCGCGTCCGCGACCGCCTCGCCCAGCTTGGCGAGCTCGACGAAAGGCGCGCCGCGATCCTGGCCTCGCTGGAGGAGCGCCAGCTCCTGACCGACCCGCTCAAGGCTGCGGTGGAGGCCGCCGCGACGATGGCGGCCCTCGAGGACGTCTACGCGCCTTACCGGCCGAAACGGCGCACGCGGGCGACGATCGCGAGAGACGCCGGTCTCGAGCCGCTGGCCGCGGTGATCTTCGAGCGGCAGGAGGAAACCGATCCCCAGGCGGCCGCCGCCGCCTTCGTCGACCCCGCAAAGAAGGTGCCCAACGTCGATGCGGCGCTGGCCGGCGCACGCGACATCATCGCCGAGCAGGTGGCCGAAACGGCCGCGGTCCGTGAGCGGATGCGGCGGTTGTTCTGGCAGAGCGGCACCGTGCATTCGACCGTGGTGCCCGGGAAGGAAACCGAGGGGGTCAAGTTCAAGGACTACTACGACTGGAGCGAACCGGTCGCGTCGATCCCCAGCCACCGGATGCTCGCGATCCGGCGCGGCGAGGCCGAGGGAGTGCTGCGCGTGCGCGTGGCGCCTCCCGAGGGCGAGGCGCTGTCGGCCGTCGAATCGTTGACCGTTCGCGCCCCCGGCCGTCCAGCCGCCGAGCAGGTGCGGCTTGCCGCCCACGACTCGTACAAGCGGCTGCTCGGCCCCGCCATCGAGGGCGAGATCCGCTTCGACTCGAAGAAGAAGGCCGACTTCGAGGCCATCCGCGTCTTCGCCGACAACCTGCGCCAGCTGCTGCTCGCGCCGCCGCTCGGCCAGAAGCGGGTGCTCGCCATCGATCCAGGGTTCCGCACCGGCTGCAAGGTGGCCTGTCTCGACGCCCAGGGCAAGCTGCTGCACCACGACGTCGTCTACCCGACCGCCGCGTCCGCCGCGCAGGCGCGGCACGCGGGCGACACCCTGCGGGCCCTCGTCGAGCGATTTCGAATCGAGGCCATCGCGATCGGCAATGGCACCGCTGGGCGCGAGACCGAGGCCTTCGTCCGCGGCCTCGGCCTTCCCGTCGTCGTCGCCATGGTCAACGAGAGCGGCGCCTCGGTGTACTCCGCCAGCGAGGCCGCCCGGGAGGAGTTCCCCAGCCACGACGTGACGGTGCGGGGCGCCGTGAGCATCGGGCGCCGGCTGATGGACCCGCTCGCCGAACTGGTGAAGATCGACCCGAAGTCGATCGGCGTCGGCCAGTACCAGCACGACGTGGACCCGCTCGCCATCAAGCGCGGCCTCGACGACGTGGTGGAGTCGTGCGTGAACGGGGTAGGCGTGGAGCTGAACACCGCCAGCCGCCAGCTGCTCTCGTACGTCTCGGGCGTCGGGCCGTCGCTGGCCGCGAAGATCGTCTCGCATCGGGATGAGCGCGGGCCGTTCCCCTCTCGCCGCGCCCTGCTCGAGGTTCCGCGCCTCGGCCCCAAGGCGTTCGAACAATGCGCGGGGTTCCTGCGAATCCGCGGCGGCGAGCACCCGCTCGACGCGAGCGCCGTCCACCCCGAGAGCTACGGGGTGGTGGACGCGATGGCCCGCGACCTGGGGTGCAGCGTGGCCGACCTGATGCGCGACGCAGGCCTGCGCCAGAAGATCCGCCTCGAGCGGTACGTGAACGAGCGCGTCGGCCTGCCGACGCTGCGCGACATCCTCGACGAGCTCGCCAGGCCCGGGCGCGACCCTCGCGAGGAGTTCGAGGCCTGGCGGTTTGCCGAGGGCGTGGAGAAGATCGAGGACCTCGAGCCGGGCATGGTGCTGCCGGGAATCGTCACCAACGTGACGGCGTTCGGCGCGTTCGTGGACATCGGCGTGCACCAGGACGGCCTCGTCCACGTGAGCCAGCTCGCCGACCGGTTCGTCAAGGACCCGTCCGAGGTGGTGAAGGTGCAGCAGCAGGTGCGCGTCACCGTCCTCGAGGTGGACCTGCCGCGCCGGAGAATCGCCCTCTCGATGCGAACCGCCCCGGCGGCGGAGCGGCGGCGCGACGATCGGCGCTCCGCGGCGCCGCGCCCGGCGGCTTCGCTCCGCCCGAACTCGCCCGGGGAGCTGCGGCGGCCAGCGGAACGTGCCCGGCCGGGAGGGTTCAACAACGCGTTTGCCGACGCCTTCAGGCGGAAGGGCTAGACGGCATGGTTCGCCAAGCCTGGCGCCGCCTCGCGATCGTCCTGCTCGGCCTCTTGCTGTCAGCCGGCGGCGGCGACGCCAAAGCTGGAAGGGTGCTGCGCCTGGCGACGACGACCAGCACCGAGGACACGGGGCTGCTCCACGCGATCCTCCCGTCCTTCGAGCAGCGCTGCGGGTGCCGGGTGGACGTCGTGGCCGTTGGTACGGGGCAGGCGATCGCCCTGGGCCGACGGGGCGACGCGGACGTCCTGCTGGTCCACGCGCGCGCGCTCGAGGAGCAGTTCGTCGCCGAGGGCCACGGCGGCCCCCGCCAGCCCGTGATGTACAACGACTTCGTGATCGTCGGACCGGCCGGCGACCCGGCGCACGCCGCCAGGGCCCGGACAGCGGCGGAGGCATTCCGGCGGATCGCCGCCCGGTCCGCCGCGTTCGCCAGCCGGGGCGACAAGTCGGGAACCCACGTGGCCGAGCAGGCAATCTGGCAGGCGGCCGGGGTGTGCCACGAAGGCAGCTGGTACCGGTCGCTGGGGCAGGGGATGGGTGAGACGCTGACGCTGGCGAACGAGGTGCCGGCGTACACCCTGACCGACCGCGGCACCTGGCTCTCGATGCGCGGCCGGCTGGACGGTCTCCGACTGCTCGTCGGCGGGAAGAACCCCGCGGAGAACGAGGACCCTTCGCTGCGCAACGAGTACTCGGTCATCGTCGTGAGCGCCAGGAGGCACCCGGGCGTTGCCGAGGGGCTGGCGCAGCAGTTCGCCGGGTGGCTGCGTTCGCCCGGCACCCAGCAGGCCATTGGCCGCTTCGGCGTCGAGCGGTATGGCCAGGCGCTCTTCCACCCCGACGCCGGCCGACAGCGATGACCGACCAGTTCGCGAGTCCCGAGCTGCTGCGCATCGTCGCCCTCACGCTGGAAGTGTCGGGCGCGGCGCTGCTCATTGCGACCCTTGCGGGCGTGCCGGTGGGCGCGCTGGTGGGCTTGCTCCACTTCCCGGGCCGGCGGCTCGTGACGCTGGCGCTCTACACCGGCATGGGGCTGCCGCCCGTCGTCGTCGGCCTCTTCGTCTACCTGCTGCTGTCGCGGAGCGGGCCGGCCGGGGGGCTCGGGTGGCTGTTCACGCCCGCGGCGATGGTCGCCGCCCAGGCGATCATCGCGTTCCCCCTCGTCGCCGGGCTGACGATGAGCGCGGTGTCGGGCGTCGAGCGCACCGTGTACCAGCAGGTCGTCGCGCTCGGGGCCTCGTCGTGGCAGACCGGTTGGACGGTGCTGCGCGAGGCGCGCATCGGCGTGACGGCCGCCATCGTCGCCGCCTTCGGTGCCATCATTTCGGAGGTTGGCGCGGTGATGATGGTGGGCGGCAACATCGAGGGCCAGACCCGGGTTCTCACGACGGCCATCGTGCTGCACACCCGGCAGGGGGAGTTCGCGATGGCCTCCGCGCTCGGCCTCACGCTGATCTCGCTCGCGTTCGTGGCCAACGCGCTGCTGCTGCGGCTGCAGGGCGGCGTGAGGGACCGCTGATGGCGCGCGACGTGGTCTACCGCCTCGAGTCGGTGCGACAGGAATACGACGGGCGCGTGGTGCTCGACATCGACCGCCTCGACATCGCCCGCGGCGAGACCCTGGCGGTCATCGGCCCCAGCGGTTCCGGCAAATCGACGCTGCTCCGGCTGCTCCAGTTCCTCGAGGCGCCGTCGGAGGGGCGGGTGTCCTTCGAGGGCCGCGAGATGAACGGCCGCGTCGCCCTCGCGACGCGCCGGCGGGTCAGCACCGTTTTCCAGCGGCCCATCGCGCTGACGCGCTCGGTCGAGGCGAACGTGGCCTACGGGATCGAGCTGCGGGGACGCCGCCCCGACGCCGGCGAGATCCGCGGGCTGCTCGAGGCGCTCGACCTGGCGCCTCTCGCCCGGAGGCCCGCTGCCTCGCTCTCGGGCGGTGAGATCCAGCGCCTGGCGGTGGCGCGGGCGCTGGCGACCCGTCCCGACGTGCTGCTGCTGGACGAGCCGACCGCGAATCTCGATCCGCGCAACGTGCGGCTCGTCGAGACCCTCGTGCAGGAGCGCCGCGCGCTGGGGATGACGATCGTGCTGGCGACACACCAGATCTTCCAGGCGCGCCGCCTCGCCGACCGGATCGCGCTGCTGCTCGACGGCCGCATCGCCGAGGCCGGCCCGGCGCAGGCGCTGCTCGATCGCCCGGCCGACGCGCGGACCCGCGCGTTCCTGTCGGGGGAGATGATCTACTGATGCCCGTGAGAACCCGCCGCCTGCGCGTGATCGTGTCCGCCGCCGCCGTCCTCGTCCTCGTGCCGCTCCCGCTCCTTGCCCAGGCCCGGGGCCTGCGAGCCATCGAGGTCGAGGACATGCAGCGCTGGCTGCGGTTCCTCGGCTCCAAGGAGTTCCGCGGCCGAGCCGCCCCCTCGATCGAGCTCGATCTCGCGTCGCGCTACCTGGCGGTCGAGGCGGCGCACGCCGGCCTGGAGCCTCTGCTGCCCGGAGGCTCGTTCCTGCAACACGTACCCGTGGAGGTGACGACGATCTCCGGGGAACGCTCGCGCATCCGGCTGTCGTCGCCGGGCGGCGAGCTGCGCCTGGCGTTCCCGGCCGCCTTCACCAGCAGCGTCCAGCTGCCGGGCGACTGGTCGGCGTCGGGCCCGCTTGTCTTCGCTGGCACCGCGCTCGCCGGCCCACAGCCGAAGTGGGACGACGCGGTGGCGAGCCTTCGGGGCAGGTGGGTGGTCGTGTTCGAGGAGGACGGGCGGGCGCGGACGGCGGACGAGCGCCGGGCAGCCTCGGCCGCCCGCGACCAGCTGCTGCGGGACCGGGGGGCGCTCGGCCTCATCGTGATCATCGCGCCTGATCGCGAGGCGCGGCTGGCGGCGCAGGGCCTCGACTTCGACGTGTCGCGGCGCCTTCGGTTCCTCGACGTGGACACCGTGAACCCGCCGCCGCCGCCGCTACCCGGTGCGGCGCCGCCCCCCGTCGAGCCGATGCCGGTCAACGCCGTCGAGGTGCGCCACCAGGCGGCCGCGGACATCCTCGGCGTCACACCGGAGGAGGTGGCGAGGATGGCCCACGACGCCTCGGAGAACCGGGTGGTGCCGCCACGCCCGCTGCCGGGACGGTCGGCCGACGTCGAGATCTTCTTCGAGACCCGGCAGGCCACCACCCCGAACGTCGTGGCGTGGCTGCCCGGCAGCGATCCGAAGCTGCGAGGCGAATACGTGCTGATCGGATCGCATCACGACCACAACCCGCCGCGCGAGGGGCGAGTGTTCCCCGGCGCCGACGACAACGGGTCGGGGGCGGTGGGCATGCTGTCGCTGGCCCGGGCGCTCGTGGCCGAGCGGCCGAAGCGGTCCGTCGTCTTCGTCTGGCACACGGCGGAAGAGCGCGGGCTGGTCGGGGCCTACTACTTCGTCCAGCACTCGCCGGTGCCGGTCGAGAAGATCAGCGCCGTCCTGAACCTCGACATGATCAGCCGCAACGACCCGAACGCGATTTACCTCATCGGGTCGAACCAGGTCAGCTCCGAGCTGGATGCAAGCCTGCGGCGGATGAACGACCGCCACGTGGGCCTGTCGCTCGACTACAAGTACGAGGATCCGGGCGAGCCGAGCCGCTTCTTCTTCCGGAGCGACCACTACCCGTACATCCGCTACGGTATCCCGGCGGTCTGGCTGTTCTGCGGGACGACCGAGGACTACCACCGCGAGGGCGACATGGAGGAGAAGGTTGACTACGCGAAGATGGAGAAGGTGGTGCGCCTCGCCTACCTGGTCGCGATGGACGTCGGGAACAAGGCAGGACTGCTCCAGCTCGACGTGCACCCGCAGATCAAGGCCCGCGGCGCGCACAACATGAAGGTGGTGTGGCGCCGCCGGTAGCCTCAGAACCGGTAGCTGATCCCGGACAGCAGCCTCGTCTGCGTGGCGTCGTCGTCGAGGACGCGCTCGAGCGTCGCGACGAGGGACATGCGGCGCGGCAGGCGGATCGTGCTCGAGAGCGAGGCACGGCGGGTGCGAGGGCGGGTCTCGATGGCGAAGCCGTCGGCCGACACGAACCGGAGCACCGAGAGCGACGAGGCGTAATCGCCGGTGAGGTAGATGCTGCTGCCGAGCGAGCGGCCCACCGAGACGTACCAGGAGTTGAAGGAGCGGCCGTTCCCCCCTTCCATGCGCGAGTCGGACGCGCTGAGGTCGATGCCCGTTCCCGCGAGGTCGGAGACGAAGAAGCCGTAGGTGATCCGGTCGGTGCTCCGATCCTGGCGGTTGTTCCTGTCTCGCCCGTAACCCCCGTAGACGCGGATGCCCCGGGCCAGCGTCACGGTGAGCCTTCCGGAGGCCGACTCGAAGCGGAGGCCCTCGAGCGCGCGGGGCAGCACCGGCCGGCCGTCCAGCTGGTCGCGGAGCAGGGTGCGGGCATCGATCGAGCGGCCGCGGTGGTAGCTGCCCTGCAGCTCCAGGAACGAGCTGGCGGTGTAGCGGGCGGTGCCGAACAGGTAGCCGAGCGTGCCGCTGCCGGAAACGCCAGGCCCGCCCATCTCGTACTGTGCCGCCTGGTAGACGAACAGCTTCGGGCCGACTGGCAGGAAGTTGGTGGCCACCAGTACCGAGCGTTCGGTCCTGCCGCGGTCGCGCAGGTACACGTAACCGAGCACGTGCCGGCGGGCGCCGGTCCCGTCGAAGGCGACGAGGCCGCCAGCCTTGGTCACGTCGCGCTCGTAGCCCGCCTCCAGGATCTTCGGCTCGAGGCCGCCGAAGACACCGGCCCGCCAGCGCCCCCGCCCGGTCCGCGCCTTCTGTCGCAGCTCGACGAGGCCGCCTCCCACCGAGCCGAGGCCTCCGAGGTCGTTCAACCACATCTGCCCGGCGCGGATCCCGATGCGGCCCTCCATGAGGCGCGCCCCGACGTACGCGTCGTAGACCGACACGCGGCGCACCCGGCCGCCGCTTCCCGGGTAGCCCGCCATCCGCAGGTCGGCGCGGTACTCGAAGGCGGCATTCTCGGCGTTCCGCGACTCCACCGTGAAGGTGCCGATCAGTTCCGTGAACGAGCTCGACGACCCGGCGTCAGGGGTGGTGGAGACCGCGCTGCTGAAGAAGGATACGCGGCCCCAGGCGGGGGTGCCCTGAGCCGAGGCGCCCGTCGCGACGGCGAGCACCCCCGCGGACAGGATCGCCACGCGAAGTCGGAGGCCGGCGTTCATGGGGGTCCTCGACTTTCAGTCTTTGCGTCCGTTCGGGTGGCATGCATAGCATGCCTGTGAGTCGTAGCGGTACCCGGACACGCCTCCGTGATCGTCGTCGGTCTCTCCCCTCTCGTGGCAGCGGGTGCATGAGAAGGAGCTGTAGCTGCCACCGGTGTGGCACGAGGCGCAGGGGATGCCGGCATGGTCGCCCGATGTGATGGGAAACCACGGGTGGGTGAAGCGGCCCCTCTCCCACGACGAGTCGCTGGCCCGGTGGCACGATTCGCAGCTGGTGGGGAAGCCCGCCGATCGGTGGTTCGGGTCGCGCGTCCCGTCGTAGTCGGCGCGGTGGCAGCCGTGACAGTCGCGCGGCGTTCCCCCGTATCGGCCGTTCTGGTGGCAGGCCGCACAAGCAGCCTGCGCGTGCCGCCCGACCAGGGCGAAGAACTGGTTATGGTTGAAGCTCGCGTCCCACGACGAAGCCGAAGCCGAGTGGCACGACTGGCAGGCGGTGGGGAACCCGGCGGCGGCGTGGTTGGGGTCGCGGGTGCGCTGGTAGTCGTCGAGGTGACAGCCGGCGCAGTCGCGCGGGGTGCCGGCGTAGACGTTGTTGACGTGACAGGCGGCGCACGGCTGCGTGGCGTGGACGCCGACGAGCGGGAATACTTGCGCATGGTTGAACGACACGCCGCGCCACGACGCATCGGTGGCCCGGTGGCACGCCTCGCAGGAGGTGGGGAACCCGGCGGCGGCGTGATTGGGGTCGCGGGTGCGCTGGTAGTCGTCCTGGTGGCAGCCGACGCACTCGCGCGGCGTGCCGCGGTAGAGGCCGCCGGCGTGGCAGGCCGCACAGGCCTGGGTGGCGTGGACGCCGACCAGGGGGAAGATGCTCTGGTGGTTGAAGGTGCCGCCGCCCTCCCACGTGCTGGCCGTCTGACGGTGGCAGGCCTCGCAGTCGGTCGGGAACCCGGCCTCGCCATGGTTGGGGTTGCGCGTCCGGGAATAGTCCTCCTCGTGGCAGCCGAAGCAGTCGAGCCGCGTGTTGATGAACGTGCCGTTCCTGTGGCAGTTGTCGCAGCGCAGCACCGCGTGCGCGACGTTCAGGGCGTACCCCGTCCTCGCGGCGTGGTTCCAGGTCACCGCCGTCCAGCTGGTCGGCCGGTGGCACTGCTCGCACTGGCTGCCGAGCCTCAGGTGGTAGCGGTCATCCTGGCGGCGCGCCCAGTGACAGTCGAAGCACTGCGTCGGTGTTCCCTTCGTCATGCCGCTCACGTGGCAGCTCGCGCACGGCACCGTCAGGTGCCGGCCCTCGAGCGGGAACAGGCCCGACTTGTGAAACGCCCGCGACGCGGTGGCCCAGCGCGCGGGCTCGTGGCAGGTCTCGCAGGACGGGCCGAGCGCGCCGTGATGGACGTCTTCGTCACCGTGGCAGGACGCGCACGCTGTGCCGGTGCCGCGGTATCGGACGGCCGTACCGCGTCCGCCGGGGAACGCGGCTTCTCCCTGGGGATGGCAGCCGCGGCAGTTGAGCGTGGCGTGGGTGCCGACGAAGAAGCGCTCGAAGCCCGCCCATCGATGGGTATACACGGGGATCTTGAAGCTGTCGGTGGCGTGGCAGCTCTCGCACCGTTCCCCGAACTGCGCGAGGTGGACGTCCTTGTGGCAGGCGGCGCAGGAGGTGGCGGTCCCGCGGTAATTGACCCGACCCCCGGCGTCGGCCGGCTTGTGGCACGCGGCGCACGCGGCCGCCTGGTGCCGTCCCGTCAGTGGGAACGCGGTCTTCGCGTGGGAGAACGCGGAGGCCTTGAAGCCCGCATCCTCCACCTGGTGGCACGTCTCGCACGCGGCGCCGAGGCCGCCGCGGTGCGCGTCCACGTGGCAGCCCGCGCAGGCCGTGCTGAAGCCCTTGAACCTCCAGGAGCCGATCGCGCCCGGCGGCGCCGACGACGACCCGGTGGGACGGCCGGCCACGCGCCAGACGTGGGGGTGCGCCTGCCCCCCGTGACAGGCGGCGCAGGAGGCGCCCTGGTGCGCCCCCCTGAAGAAGGCGGCGAGCGCCGCCCCATGTTCGTACCGGGTTACCGGCTTGAACGCCTCGGCGCCGTGACAGGTCTGGCAGGCCGTCCCGGCCTCCCCCTTGTGCACGTCCTGGTGGCACGAGGCGCACGTGCTCGACAGGCCTCCGAAGAGGACCGGCCGCCCCGTCCGGCCCGCCCGCGAGGGCGAGAGCGTCGACGCGCTCTTGTGGCACTGGCCGCAGGCGAGCGACGCGTGCCGCCCCGTCAGCGGGAACCTCGTCTCCTTCGCGTGGTCGAAGGGCGCGGCGGCAAAGCCGTTCTCCTTGTGGCAGGCCCCGCAGTCCTGCTTGAACTGGCCCTTGTGAACGTCCACGTGACAGTTGGCGCACCGGTCGGCCCTTAGGGCGACCCGCACGGCCGGCTGCTTGTGGCAGCTCGCGCACGGCACCGTCTGGTGGCGGCCGGCCAGCGGGAACGACGTGCGCGCGTGATCCATCTTCCGCGTCCGCCACGACTCGTTGTCATGGCAGGCCGTGCAGGTCGACCCGAGCGGCGCACGGTGCGGCGAGCGGTGGCAGTCGGTGCACGAGGCGAACTTCACGCCGGTGAACGTGCGGTTGGTGTGGCAGCGCGCGCAGTCCACCTTCCGGTGGGCGCCGGCCAGGGGAAAGCGCGTACGGGCGTGATCGAAGTTGTTGCGGGCGACAGCGAACCGCACGGCCGTCGAATGGCACGTCGTGCAGGTCGGTCCGAGCGAACCCTTGTGCGGGTCGGCGTGGCAGGACCCGCACTCGGGCCGCAGGGTAAGGAACGATCGCGTCTTGTGGCAGCTCGCGCACCGGCGCGCCAGCGGCGCGTGCAGCCCGTCGAGCGGGAAGCCCGTTTCCCGCGCGTGATCGAAGTTCCCCTGGTCGAAGGGGCGCAGCTCGGCGTCGAGACCGGCGTGCTCGGCGTGGCAGTCGACACACCGGTCGCCTGCGTCGCGGTGCACCCCCTTGCGTGCGGCAATCCGCCCGGCGATCGGCTTGTGACACGAGAGGCACTTCGAGGCGGTCACCTGACGGCCGGGCTCGTGGCACTTCTGGCAGTTGGCAATCCCCTCGAGCGAGGCGTGCGCCCGGGACAGCGGCCCCGGCGACACGAGCGCCGCGATCTGCGCGTGCGCGACGGGGGGCCCGGCCAGGACGGCCAGAAGGATCAATGTGCCCTTTGTGCCCTTTGTGGTCCACTCGTCGTGGACGGGTTCTTGGGGCCGGTGCCGCGGTTCGTCTTTCGTGGTCGACACGTTTGCCTCACCACGGCATGAACGCGTAACCGAGGTACACCGCCAGGGAGATGTGGAGGGCCGCGATGAGGAACATCACGTACACGAGCGGCTGGTGGAACACGTGCCACATCGCGAACAGCCTGCGCGTCCGTTCGAGGTAGCGCAGGCGCCGAAGCAGGAACGATCGCTCGCGCGAGAGGCTGAGGGCCTCGCGAACCAGGTCGGGAGCCGCACCGGCGTGGAGCAGCGCGCGGCGGGCCTGTCGGCGCGCCAGGGTCTGTCTCAGTGGCTCGTCGAGTGCCAAGAGGCGGCTGCCGCGTTCGGCCGAGACCTCGGGCACGAGCGGTCGCACGAGCGCGGCGTCCAGGCCCGTGGCCGCCAGCTCGGAGCGAAGCTGGTTCGCCCGCGCCAGGATTTCCTCGTAGCCCATCTCGACGCCCCTGATGGTCCGCGGGATGCGGACGTAGAGGTACCGGCCCACGAAGCCGGAAAGCACGACGAGCACCATCGACCAGTAGGCGACCGCGATCAGGCCGTTGAACTTCATGGCGGCGTGGAAGGTCACCAGCACGGGACCGAAGATGCCGCAGAAGATGTGAACGTTCAGCCAGTGGCGCAGCTGGCCGAGGTGCGCCAGCCGCTTCCACTTCTTGCGCACCGAGTAGATGACCGGCACTGCCATCATCAGCAGCCCGGCCATCCCCAGCGAGTGCCCGAGCCAGCCCGACGGCCGCAGCATGGGGTGGGCCGGAGCGTAGGCGCGCACCCTCAGCGGCGTCCCGTAGTAGTCCCACCCGTCGGCAACCACGAGGATCAGCCACGCGACGGCCGCCGTCGCCGCGGCGCTCACCACCAGAACGTTCGAAAGGCTCGACGGCCTCAGCCAGTCGTCGCGCCCGGGCGGCCGCAGCGTCGCCGGCGCGGTTCGGTCCACCTCACGCCTCCAGCTCGCAGTCGCCCCGGGCCGTCGTCACGCACGGCAGCACCCACCCATCGCTGCGCTCGTCATCGCCGAGAAGATCGGACGCGCAGTCGGCGTCTCCCGACGTCATTCGCGTGCGGCACGTGCCGCAGACGCCCGCCCTGCAGACCGACGGGATCCCGACCCCGCCCCGTTCGGCCACCTCGAGCAGGCTTTCCCCCGGCCCGGCCTCCACGACGCGCCTGGCCAGCGAGAAGCTGACCTGCGGACGCACCGCGCCAGCCGCCTCCGTTGCATCAGCGGTGGAGGCCGCCGACGCATTGGCGACCGCCGCTTCGAACGCCTCTGACCGCACCTGCGCCGCGGGCACTCCCATCCCGACTAGCGTCTCGCGCATGGCGGCGATCATCGGGAGCGGGCCGCACAACATGAACAGGCAGCCGGCCGGCTCGGAGACGAGTTGCAGGATGGCTGC
>DAOPQX010000035.1:0-17508 GCA_035348395.1 Vicinamibacterales bacterium
CTCTTCTCCGGCCTGGCCATCGACGCGGTGACCCGCGCGGCCGGCGCGATCGTCTCGAGGGGCCTCTCGGTGCGCGAGACCGAGACGATGGTGCGGCGGATGCTCGAGGGGCCGCCGGTCCCGCGGCCGAAGAAGCAGGCCGACGTCCACACCCGCGCCGCCGAGCAGGACCTCCGCCTCGCCCTCGGCACCGCCGTCCGCATCGTCCGAAAGCGCAAGGGAGGGACGATCGAAGTAGACTTCGGATCGGAAGACGAGCTGCAGCGGCTGTACGAAGCGATGACGGCGAAGTAGACGACGACCTCGTGAACTGAGATGAAGCGCCTCACCGAACTGGTGTCCTGCTCGGGTTGAGCCAGCAAGCTCGCCGCGGGCGAGCTCGCCCAGGTCCTGGGCGACATGCCGGCGCAAGCGGACGACCGTGTCCTGATCGATTTCAGGACCGCGGACGATGCGGGTGTGTACAGGATCGACGGTGACCGCGCGCTCGTGCAGACGGTGGACTTCTTCACGCCGATCGTGGACGACCCGGCCGTCTTCGGCGCCATCGCCGCCACCAACTCGCTCAGCGACGTCTACGCGATGGGCGGCCGGCCGATCACCGCGCTCGCCATCGCGGGCTTTCCCGCCAGCGGCCTCGACGAGGGGGTCATTCGCCAGGTGTTCCTCGGCGGGTTCCACGTGCTGCGCGGCGCGGGGGTTGCCCTGCTCGGCGGGCACACGGTGCAGGACCAGGAGATCAAGTTCGGCTACGCGGTCACCGGCCTCGTCGCGCCGGGCGACGTGTGGGCCAACGCCGGCGCGCGCGAGGGCGACATCCTCTTCCTCACCAAGCCGCTCGGCACCGGCGTGATCAGCACCGCGCTCAAGTTCGGGCGGGCGCCGGCCGGCGCCGTCGACGCCGCAGTCGCGGTGATGCTCGAGCTGAATGCCCGCGGCGCCGATGCGCTGCACGCGCTGCCGGCCGGCAGCGTCCACGGCTGCACCGACATCACCGGCTTCGGCTTCCTGGGCCACGCCGCCGAGATGGCCGCGGCCAGCGGGGTGACGCTGCGCGTGGAGGCGGCCGCGGTGCCGGTGATCGCGGGCGCGCTGACGCTCGCGGGCAACCAGTCGGGCGGCCTGCGCACCAACGAGTCGCACTTCGGCGCCTCCGTCTCGATTGCCCCTCACGTGGACGCGGCGCTCATCGAGCTGCTCTTCGACCCGCAGACCTCGGGCGGCCTGCTCGCCTCGGTCGATCCCGCCCGGGCGGATGCCGCCGCGGCATCGTTCGCCGCGGCCGGCGTCGCCGCCGCGCGCATCGGCACCGTCCTCCCCCGCGCGGCCCACTCGGTGCTCGTCGTCTAGCCTTCGGCTCCCGAACCGGCCGGCGGCGGCGTCGCGGAGCCGCGGGCCGTTCGCGGAGAAAGCCGTGTGAAGCAGGCCGATCAGGTGCGGACAAAACGTACCGCAGGCCTGCGGACAGGCCTGGGGATGGGGGCCCCAGGCGCGTTCGGACGGACGGTAAGTAAGCCGAGGTGCGTTTTGCCGGCCTGCGGAACCCGGTTTTCGGAGCGAATGGCCTGCGGCTCCAGAAATGCGCCCCGCGCCGCCTCCGCGAACGTCGCCCGCCCGCAACCGGACGACTTCGCCGACTGACTTCGCGGCTTGCCCGCCGAAGCCGCGGCCTGCCCCGCCGCAGCGCGAAGCGCGAAGGCGGGACTTCCCGACTTCGTGGACTGATCTATGGTATAAGTGAGTGTTTTCACTAAGTTGGGAGGGGCGCGCGTGCTTCCCGGGCTCGGTGTTTTCGCGGTCATCGTCATCGTCCTGCTGTGTGTGGTCGTGCTCGATCGCGGCCTGTTCAAGCCGTTGTCGCGCGTGATGCGCCAGCGCGAGGAGGCGATCCGCTCCGCCCAGGAGGCCGCCGCGGCCGCCGCCGCCCGCGCGGCCCAGGCCACCGCCGAGTTCGAGCAGCGCACCCGTGCGGCGCAGGCCGAGGTCTACCGCGAGATGGAGGAGAACCGCCGCCTCGCCAACGAGCAGCGCGCCGAGCTGATGGCGGCCACCCGCCAGCAGGTCGACGCGGAGGTGGCCGAGGCCGGGGCCCGTGTGAAGGCGCAGGCGGAAGAGGCCCGCCTGCAGCTCGAGCGCGAGGCCGACACGATGGCCGATCAGATCGTCGAACGCGTCCTCGGCCGCAAGGCGTCCTAGTCGTGACCTCTTCGCCAGGCATCCGCTCGTGACATCCCACGTGACACAGACGCCGCACCGGAACGGGACAGGCGGCTGGCGCCTGCTGGCCGCCGCCGCCGCGCTGGCCGCCTGGGCGCTTGCCGCGCCCGCCGCCGCGATGGTCCAGGAGCACGCGACCCCCGCCCCGCAGGAACAGGCAGCCGCGGGCCATGAGCAGCCGGCCGAGGGCGTCAGCCCCGCGCAGCCGGCCCAGCCCCACGGTACGCCGCACGATGCCGCCGCCGGCCACGGCCAGGATGAGCACGCGGGCGAGGCCCACGCCGCCGAGTCGCCCTGGGCGCTCATCGGTCGCCTGTTCAACTTCGCGATCCTCGCCGGCTCGCTGATCTACCTGCTGCGCTCGCCGTTTGCCGCGTACCTCGCGACCCGCGCGAAGACGATCCGCGCCGACCTGGCCAACGCCGAGGAGATGCGCGCCGCCGCCGGGCGCAAGCTGACCGAGATCGAGCAGCGGATGGCGGCGCTGCCCGGCGAGATCCAGGCGCTCACCGAGCGCGGCAAGCAGGAGATCGCCGCCGAGGAGGCGCGGATTCGCGAGGCTGCCGCCGCCGAGCGCCAGCGCATGCTGGAGCAGGCGCGCCGCGAGATCGACCTCCAGGTGCGGGTGGCCGAGCGCATGCTGCGCCGCCGCGCCGGCGAGCTGGCCGTGCAAGTGGCCGCCGAGCGCGTGAAGCGGACGATCGACGCCGCCGACCACGCGCGGCTGGTCGACAGGTATTTGAACCAGGTCGGGGCGGGCAGCGCCTGAACCCTGTGCCTCGGCGCAGGGTTCGTAGCGCAGGGCTTTAGCCCTGCGGATCTGCCCGCGGCGCAAGAACCAAGCCCCCATCCGCTCGCGGCCCTGAGCCCTGAGCCCTGAGCCTTGAGCCTTGAGCCTTGAGCCTTGAGCCCTGAGCCCTGAGCCTGTTGGTGTCGCAGAGATGACCAATCGTGCTTCCGCCGCGCGGTACGCGCGGGCGTTGATGGACGTGACGCGGAGCGAGGGCGGCGACCTCGATGGGGTCGAGCGCGACCTGGCCGCCTTCGTGTCGCTGGTGGACGGCGAGGCCGCGTTGCGGCGCGTGCTCGTGAACCCCGCGCTTCCCGCGGCCCGCAAGAAGGCGCTGGTCGCCGAGCTGCTCGGCCGCGCCAGCCTGGGCCCCCAGGTGTCGAAGCTGCTGCTGCTGCTGGCCGAGCGGGATCGCCTGGCGCTGCTCCCCGACGTGCTCGACCACTATCGCCTGCGCCTGCTCGACCTTCGAAACGTGGTCCAGGCCGAGGTGACGACGGCCGTGCCGCTGGAGGCGGAACGGATCGAGGCGCTGCGCGCGGCGCTGGCGGCGATGACCGGGCGGCAGGTGGCGATGACCACCCGCGTCGACCCGGGCCTCATCGGCGGGGTCGTCACGCGCATCGGCAGCACGGTGTACGACGGGTCGGTGAAGCGCCAGTTGGAGCGGATGCGCGAGGCACTCACACAGTAGGGAGTCAGGAATCGTTCTCTGCGTCTCTGCGTCCTTGAGCCCTGAGCCTTGAGCCGGTTTTCTAAGCTATGGATATCCGAGCCGAAGAAATCTCGAAGATCATCCGCGACCAGATTGGCAGCTACGCGCTGGACGTGGACGTGGCGGAAGTGGGCACCGTGGTGTCGATCGGCGACGGCATCGCCCGCGTGCACGGCGTCGAGCGCGCGATGGCCGGCGAGATGATCGAGTTCCCGCACGGGGTGGTCGGCATCGCGCTGAACCTCGAGGAGGAGAGCGTCGGCACCGTGCTCCTCGGCGAGTACCGCGAGATCAAGGAGGGCGACCCGGTGCGCCGCACCGGCCGCATCATCTCGGTGCCGGTGGGCGACGAGATGCTCGGCCGCGTGGTGAACCCGCTCGGCCAGCCGATCGACGGCAAGGGGCCGATCACCACCGAGCGCTTCTCGCCGATCGAGCGGATCGCGCCCGGGGTCGTCGACCGCCAGCCGGTGCGCGAGCCGGTGCAGACCGGCATCAAGGCGATCGACTCGATGATCCCGATCGGCCGCGGCCAGCGCGAGCTGATCATCGGCGACCGCCAGACCGGCAAGACGGCGATCGCGGTCGACACGATCATCAACCAGAAGGGGAAGGACCTCATCTGCATCTACAACGCGATCGGGCAGAAGACCTCGACGATCGCGCACGTCGTCAAGACGCTCGAGGATGCGGGGGTCATGCCCTACACGATCGTCGTCGCCGCGGCGGCGTCCGACCCGGCGCCGATGCTCTACATCGCGCCGTACGCCGCCTGCGCGATGGGGGAGTACTTCCGCGACACCGGCCGCCACGCGCTGTGCGTCTACGACGACCTCTCGAAGCACGCGCAGGCCTACCGCGAGATCTCGCTGCTGCTGCGGCGGCCGCCGGGCCGCGAGGCGTACCCGGGCGACGTGTTCTACCTGCACTCGCGCCTGCTCGAGCGGGCGGCCAAGCTGAACGACGCCAACGGCGGCGGCTCGCTGACCGCGCTGCCGATCATCGAGACGCAGGCGGGCGACCTGTCGGCCTACATCCCGACCAACGTCATCTCGATCACCGACGGGCAGATCTTCCTCGAGAGCGACCTGTTCAACCAGGGCGTGCGGCCGGCGGTCAACGTCGGCCTCTCGGTGTCGCGCGTCGGCGGGTCGGCGCAGGTGCGCGCGATGCGGCAGGTGGCCGGCCGGCTGCGCCTCGACCTGGCGCAGTACCGCGAGCTGGCGGCCTTCGCCCAGTTCGCCAGCGACCTCGACAAGGCGACGCAGGCCCAGCTGAACCGGGGCCAGCGCCTGGTCGAGATCCTCAAGCAGCCGCAGTACGAGCCGCTCCCCGTCGAGCGGCAGGTGGTGCTGATCTTCGCCGGCACCAACGGCTACCTCGACCAGGTGCCGGTGCCCGAGATCGCCTCCTACGAGCGCGAGCTGTACAAGTTCATCGACACGCGGCGCCCGGCCATCTTCCAGACGCTGCGCGAGAAGAAGAAGATCGAGGACGACCTCCGCGCCGAGATCGAGTCGGCGCTGAAGGAGTTCGGCGCCCAGTTCGCCGAGGCGAGAAAGGCCGCCGCCGCATAGGGTGAACCACAGAGGCACAGAGAACACAGAGGTTCAACACGGAGAGTCACGCGGAGAAAAGACAGATTTCCGGAATCCGTGGACAAGCCTCTGTGCCTCTGTGTCTCTGTGGTGAACGTGGACAGGAATGCAGTGTGACAGCGTGACAGCGTGACAGCATGCCATCCCTGATCGATATCCGCCGCCGGATCCGCGCGGTCAAGAGCACGCAGCAGATCACCAAGGCCATGAAGATGGTGGCCGCGTCGAAGCTGCGCCGCTCGCAGGAGCGGATCATGAGCGCCCGGCCGTACTCGCGGCAGATGATGAAGGTGCTGCAGGACGTCGCGGCGCGCGTCGACCCGTCCGCCCACCCGCTGCTCGCCCGCCCCGAGGCGTGCGAGGCGGACCGCATCCTGCTCATCGTCATCACGGCCGACAAGGGGATGTCGGGCAGCTTCAACGCCAACATCATCCGTGCGGCCGCCAACTTCATCGTCGAGCAGGGCCGGCCGGTGGTGCTCGGCCTGGTGGGGCGGAAGGGGCGCGACTTCTTCGCCCGCCGGAACTACCCGGCCCGCTTCGAGCTGGTGAACTTCCTCAACAAGCTCGACTACCTGCACGGCCAGGCCATCGCCAAGGAGGCGATCGCGGCGTTCACCTCGCGCGAGGTGTGCGCGGTGTACGTCGCGTTCAACGAGTTCAAGTCGGTGCTGCAGCAGCGCGTGGTCGTGCAGCAGCTGCTGCCGATCCCCCCCGCCGACCTCGAGGAGGGGGAGCGGTTTGCCGCAGGCACCGAGTACCTGTACGAGCCGTCGGCCCAGGCGATCTTCGACGAGCTGCTGCCGCGCTACGTCGAGCAGGTGGTCTTCCACGCGCTGCTCGAGTCGAACGCCGCGCAGAACGCCGCCCAGATGGTGGCCATGGACAACGCCACCAAGAACTCGGGCGAGGTGATCGAGGGGCTGACCCTCTACATGAACAAGCTGCGCCAGGCCGCCATCACCCGCGAGATCATCGAGGTGGTGTCGGGGGCCGAGGCGCTGTAGGGACTTCGTGGACCTGACTTCGCGACTTGTGACTTCGCGACTTCGTGACTTCGTGGACTGATATGGACCAGACTCCACAGCAGCGTTCCGGCCGCGTCGTGGCCGTCATCGGCCCGGTGATCGACATCGAGTTCGAGGGGGGGCAGCTGCCGCCCATCTACAACGCCGTGCGCGTGACCGGCGAGAGCGCCGGCACCACGATCGACGTGGTGGCGGAGGTCGAGCAGCACCTCGGCGAGAACCGCGTGCGCGCGGTCGCCATGGAGCCGACCGACGGCATGCAGCGCGGCATGACGGCCACCGACCTGGACAGCCCGATCAGCGTGCCGGTGGGGCCCGAGACGCTCGGCCGCGTGCTGAACGTGCTCGGCCGGCCGGTGGACTTCCCCGACAAGCCGGTCAAGGCCGCCGAGCGGTGGCCGATCCACCGCAAGGCGCCGGTGCTCGAGGACCAGGCCACCGCGCTGGAGATGTTCGAGACGGGCATCAAGGTCATCGACCTGATCGAGCCGTACCTCAAGGGCGGCAAGATCGGCCTGTTCGGCGGCGCCGGCGTCGGCAAGACCGTCATCATCATGGAGCTGATCCACAACGTCGCCCTGAAGCACGGCGGCGTGTCGGTGTTCGGCGGGGTGGGCGAGCGCACGCGCGAGGGCAACGACCTCTGGCTCGACATGCAGGAGAGCGGCGTCATCGTCGCCGGCGACCCGAGCAAGTCGCGCGCGGCGCTGGTCTACGGCCAGATGACCGAGCCGCCCGGCGCCCGCCTGCGCGTCGGGCTGAGCGCGCTGACGGTGGCCGAGTACTTCCGCGACGCCGAGGGCAAGGACGTCCTCCTCTTCATCGACAACATCTTCCGCTTCACCCAGGCCGGCTCCGAGGTGTCGGCGCTGCTCGGCCGGATGCCGTCGGCCGTCGGCTACCAGCCCACGCTGCTCACCGAGATGGGCGAGCTGCAGGAGCGGATCACCTCCACCCGGAAGGGTTCGGTCACCTCGGTGCAGGCGATCTACGTGCCGGCCGACGACTACACCGACCCCGCCCCCGCCACCACGTTTGCGCACCTCGACGCGAGCACCAACCTGTCGCGCGCGATCGTGGACCGCGGCATCTACCCGGCGGTGGACCCGCTGGCCTCGACCTCGCGGATCCTCGACCCGCACGTCGTCGGGCAGGAGCACTACGACGTGGCGCGCCAGGTGAAGCAGGTCCTCCAGCGCTACAAGGACCTGCAGGACATCATCGCGATCCTCGGGATCGACGAGCTGTCCGAGGACGACAAGCTCACGGTCGCCCGGGCGCGCAAGATCGAGCGCTTCCTGTCGCAGCCGTTCTTCGTCGCCGAGCAGTTCACCGGCACGCCCGGCAAGTACGTGCCGATTGCCGACACCATCAAGGGCTTCCGCGAGATCATCGAGGGGAAGCACGACGACCTGCCGGAGCAGGCCTTCTACATGGTGGGCACCATCGAAGAGGCAGTCGAACGCGCGGCACAGATGAAAGCGAGCTGAAGATGGCGATCCCGTCGCATCTGGCCCTCGAAATCGTCACGCCCGAGCGGTCGATCACGCACGAAGAGGTGGACGAGGTCGAGATCCCCGGCGCAGACGGCTACTTCGGCGTGCTGCCGGGGCACACGCCGCTGCTCGCGTCGCTGCAGGTGGGGCAGCTGTGGTACCGCAAGGGCAGCGAGGTGTCGTACCTGTCGGTGGCCTTCGGCTTCGCCGAGGTGATGCCCGACCGGGTGACGATCCTCGCGCAGTTCGCCGAGCGCGCCGACGAGATCGACGTCGACCGCGCCATCGCCGAGCGGCAGCGGGCCGAGGACGACTTGAAGCGCCACGTGGCCGACGTGGACATGGAGCGCGCCCGCATCTCGCTGCTCAAGGCGCTCACGCGCCTGCAGGTGGCCGAGCGCGGCCGGGCGCGGACGCGCGGGTAGCCCCGCTGCCCTGAGATGCGCCTGCGCTTCTGCGCCGCCTCCCATCCCGGCGTCCGCCGCGACTCCAACGAGGACAGCTACTGCGTGCGGCCCGACCTCGGCCTGTTCGCCGTGGCCGACGGGGTGGGCGGCCACGCGGCCGGCGAGATTGCCTCGCGCGCCGCGCTCGACGCCCTCGAGCAGGCGATGGCCGACACGCGCGGCGGCACCCCCGACAGCGAGTGGCCGTTCCAGTTCCAGCCGGCGCTCGGCGTGGACGGCAACCGCCTCAACTGGGGCGTCCACCTTGCGAGCCGGCGCGTCCGCACCGAGGCCGGCGCCGCGCGGGGCCGCGAGGGCATGGCGACGACCATTGCGGCCGTGATGATTGCGAACGTGGACGAGCGCCGCGACGGCGTTCGCGCCGAGTGGCTCGGCCCCGGCGCGCCCCCTCCCGAAACCGCCCCCGCCACGCTGGCGCACGTCGGCGACAGCCGGATCTACCGTTGGCGCGGCGGCCGCCTCGACCGCCTCACCCGCGATCACTCGTGGGTGCAGGAGCAGGTGGATGCCGGCCGGCTGACCGCGTTCGAGGCGCGGAGGCACCCGCGCCGCAACCTGCTCACGCGCGCGCTGAGCGGCGGCGCCGCGCCGGTGACCGACATCGGGCTCGTCCCGCTCGTGCCGGGCGACCGCCTGCTGCTGTGCACCGACGGCCTCAACGGCGCGCTCCGAGACGATGAGATCGAGGCGATCGTCGGGGGCGAGTACGGCGAGACGCCCGGGGCAACCGCCTGCGACGCGCTGGTGAGCGCCGCGAACCTGGCCGGCGCGCCCGACAACGTGACGGTGATCGTGGTCGAGATTCGTGGCAGCTGACGGCCGCCGGCTGACAGCGATTGCGCACGCCTGCTGTTCGCTGTCTGCTGTCCGCTGTCGGCTGTCGGCTGTCTGCTGTCCGCTGTCTGCTGTCCGCTGATGCTATCCAATCTTCGCGCGCTCGTTCGCTACCGCCCCCTCATCCAGAGCCTCGTCGCGCGCGAGCTGAAGGCGCGCTACCGCGGGTCGGTGCTCGGCTTCTTCTGGTCGTTCATCAACCCGCTGCTGCTGCTGCTCATCTACAGCTTCGTCTTCAGCTTCGTGCTGCCGGCGCGCGTCGAGGGGATCCAGCCCTACGCGCTGTTCCTGTTCTGCGGCATCCTGCCCTGGACCTGGTTCTCCTCGTCGATCCTCGAGTCGGCCAACGTGCTGATCTCGGGCGGCAACCTGATCAAGAAGGTGCTCTTCCCGGCCGAGGTGCTGCCGATCGTCACGGTGCTGGCCAACCTGGTGCACTTCCTGTTCGGGCTGCCCATCCTGGTGTTCTTCCTGATTTACTACCAGCACACGCCCGACCTGGCCGGCCTGTTCTGGTTCCCGGTGGTCCTGCTCGTGCAGCTGGTGCTCACGCTCGGCATTGCCCTGGTGGTGTCGGCGCTGACGGTGCACTTCCGCGACATCAAGGACATCCTGTCGAACCTGGTGACATTCTGGTTCTTCGCGACGCCCATCATCTACCCGATGAGCGCGATGCCGAGCCCGCTGGCCAAGCGGCTCCTGAACCTGAACCCGTTCACGCACCTGGCGATCTCGTACCAGGAGATCCTGTTCTACCCGGGGCCGTTCGGGCACTGGCGGTGGCTCCTCGCCCTCGGCGTTGCCTCGCTGGGGCTGTTCCTGGTGGGATACTTCCTCTTCGACCGGCTCCGGGACTCGTTCGCGGAGGAGGTGTAGGGCGGGCGGACAGCGTAGGGGCGACCCTTGTGGTCGCCCGGGCCGTTCGCGGAGAAAACCGTGTGGAGCAGGCCGTTCAGGTGCGGACAAAACGCACCGCAGGCCTGCGGACAGGCCTGGGGCTGGGGGTCCCCAGGCGCGTTCGGACGGACGGTAAGCCGAGGGGCGTTTTGCCGGCCTGCGGAACCCGGTTTTCGGAGCGAATGGCCTGCGGCTCCACCGGTACGCGTAACCGCCTGTGAGGAGCCCGGCTCGGAAGCCCGATGTACCCGCGAGTGAAGTCACCAGATGTCTGAACCGAGCTACGCGATTGAAGCCACCGGCGTCAGCAAGGTCTACCGGCGGTTCGGGAACCGCCGGCAGTTCGCGACGCTGAAGAGCGCCCTCCTCACCGGCACCCTGCTCCGCGACCTGCGGCCCGAGGAGACCTTCCCCGCCGTGCGCGGCGTGTCGTTCCGCGTCCCCCGCGGCAGCACCTACGGGATCATCGGCCGCAACGGGTCCGGCAAGAGCACCATGCTCAAGCTGGTCGCCGGCATCACCAAGCCCACCGAGGGCACCGTCCGCGTGGACGGCCGCATCTCGGCTTTGATCGAGCTGGGCGCCGGCTTCCACCCCGAGATCTCCGGCCGCGAGAACGTCTTCATCAACGGCATCATGCTCGGCCTCACCAAGAAGGAGGTCGCGCGCCGCTTCGACGAGATCGTCGAGTTCGCCGAGCTGCAGGACTTCATCGACGCCCCCGTCAAGACCTACTCGTCGGGCATGTACATGCGCCTCGGCTTCGCCGTGGCCATCAACGTCGATCCCGACGTGCTGCTGATAGACGAGGTGCTCGCCGTCGGCGACGAGGCGTTCACCCACAAGTGCCTCGACAAGTTCGCCGACTTCCGCCGCCGCGGCAAGACGATCCTCCTGGTCACCCACTCGCTCAACCTCGTCGAGAAGTTCTGCGACGAAGTGCTCTGGCTCGAATCCGGCCGCACCCGCGGCGAGGGCGACCCGCGCGCGGTCGTCTCGGCCTACATCTCGGCGGTGGCGAAGTCGGAGGAGCAGCTGCTCGCCGCCGGCGACGCGCGGGCCCGCGAGACCGTCGGCGCAGGCGCCGAGGCCGGGGCGCCGGCCGGTACGGCGCAAGGGGCCGAGCCGGGCGCGGCAGCCGGACCCGCCGGCGAAGAGCCGCCCGCCGACATGTTCAAGGCCGCCGAGGGACGATGGGGCACCCGCGAGATCGAGATCCTCGACGTCGCGCTGGTCGGCTCCGACGGCGAGCGCCGCCACGTCTTCCAGTCGGGCGAGCCGGCCGCGCTGCGCGTGTCGGTCCGCGCGCTCCAGAGGGTTGACGACTTCGCCTTCGGCGTCGGCATCTTCAACGCCGAGGGCGCCTGCGTCTACGGCACCAACACCGACATCGAGGAGTACCGATCCGAGCGCCTCGAGGGCGAGGCCGAGGTCGTCTTCCACATCGACAGCCTCGACCTGGTGGAAGGCACCTACAAGCTCGACGTCGCCGCCCACCGCCGGAGCGGCGCTCCCTACGACTATCACCGCTCGCTCTACACCTTCCGCGTGAAGTCGCGCGTGAAGGACGTGGGGATCTACCGGCCGAGGCACCGCTGGGAGTTCAGGGGCGACGGGCTGGAAATGCGGGTTCGACGCCCAGGGCGAGAAGAGTGATGGTGCTCTCCAGGGAGGAAGCCGTCCGCTGGGCCGAGGGCGTTCGCGCCGCCGGCAAGACCCTCGTCTTCACCAACGGCGTCTTCGATCTCCTCCACCCGGGCCACGTGCGCTACCTCGCCGAGGCCCGCCGCCAGGGCGACGCCCTGATCGTCGCCGTCAACTCCGACCGCTCCGTCCGCGCCATCAAGGGACCCGCGCGCCCGATCCACCCCGAGGGCGAGCGCGCCGAGGTGCTCGCCGCGCTGGCCTCGGTGGACGCCGTCGTCATCTTCGACGAGGACGACCCGCACGCCATCATCTCAGCCCTGCAGCCCGACGTCCTCGTGAAGGGCGCCGACTGGGCCGAGGACCGCATCATCGGCCGCGACGTCGTCGAGGCCCGCGGCGGCCGCGTCGTCCGCATCGCGTTCGCCGAGGGCTACTCGACCACCTCCATCCTCGACCGGATCAAATCCCAGTAGAGCAGGCGTCCCCGCCTGCGGGACAAGCAGGCGTCCCCGCCTGCGGAACAAGCAGGCGTCCCCGCCTGCGGAACAGGCAGGCGTCCCCGCCTGCGGGACAGGCAGGCGTCCCCTGGCACGCCGTAGCCGCTCTTCGGCGAAGGCGGCACCCTGCGCTTGTCTCGCCGAAGCCGTTCTTTGGCGAAGGCGGCTGTTGACGCATGAATGGCTGAGGTTCATACTGCCGCAGCGCGTCACCTTCCGGTCATCTTCCGGGCTTAGAGCAGTACCGTGTCAACCCTTCGACAGCGGAGTCGTCCCCGCCGCGAACAGCGGAGGATTTCTCTATGAAACACCCAGCGCGCGTCGTGGCGGCCGGTCTGGGCCTGCTGGCCGCCGCCTGCTTCACGGTTGCCGTGCAATCGCAGGAGCGCCCGGGGCGGCGCTCCCTCAGCGCGACTGACTTCCGCGAGCTCCGGGGCATGGACCGCGCGCTCGTGCAGCTGGAGCGCAGCGGCGAGCTGCAGCTGCGGAAGCGGCAGGTCGACACGATGATCCCGGGCCGCGTGCACGAGCGCCTCGACCAGTTCCACCAGGGCGTCCCGGTGTTCGGTGCCGACCTCGTGCGCCAGGTCGAGTCGGGGACGACGGTTTCAGTGTTCGGCACCATCGAGCGCGGCATCGGCATCGACACGACCCCTGCGATCGGTCCCGGCGCGGCGATCGCCGTCTTCGAGCGCGAGACCGGCCACAAGGCCTCGCCGTCGCTGACGCCGAAGCTCTTCGTGCTCCCCAAGGACGACGGCACCTTCGCGCTGGCCTGGCGCGTGTCGCAGTACACGAAGTTCTCGGCGCCGGTGCTGTTCGTGAATGCCGCGAACGGCCAGGTGGAGCTGCGCTACGACAACCTGCAGCGGCAGTCGCCGGCGATCGGCAGCGGGACGGGGGTGCTCGGCGACCGGAAGAAGATCAGCGCGTCGCTTCGAAACGGTGTGTACGTCGCGTACGACGAGATGCGGCCGCCGCAGATCGCCACCTTCGATCTCGGCGGCGACCTCACGCGCGTGAACTGGCTCCTTCTAAGATGGCTCGACTGGTCGTGGGGCGACGTGGCGAGCGACACCGACAACGTGTGGGACGATGGCGCGGTGGTGGACGCCCACACGTACATGGGCCTCACCTACGACTACTACTACAAGCGATTCGGGCGGAAGGGCTTCGACGACCACGAGGCCCCGATCCGCGTGATCGTGCACGGGGTGACACGCACGGCCGGCCTTCAGCTTCCTCGCGACGACTTCTATACATACGCGGTCAACGCGTTCTGGCTCTCCGACTGCGGCCGCGACGGGCGCGGGTGCTTCTACTTCGGGGACGGCCTGCCTTCCGGCTATCACCTCATCGACGGCGGGCAGTACTACGACTACCTGGCGGGCGCGCTCGACGTCGTCGCGCACGAGGCCACCCACGCGCTCACCACGTACTCCTGCAACCTGATCTACAGGAACGAGGCGGGGGCGCTGAACGAGGCCTTCTCCGACATCCTCGCCACGGGGGCCGAGTTCTACTACCAGCCCGAGAAGGCCGACTACCTGATCGGCGAGGACGTCGTGCGGCCCGTCCTCGCCGGCGCGCGGGCGGGGATGCGCTCGCTGGCCGACCCCCGCTCCTTCGGCGATCCCGACCACTATTCGCGCCGCTACCTCGGAAGCCAGGACAACGGCGGCGTGCACATCAACTCCCTCATCGCCGGTCATGCCTTCTACCTGGCCATCGAGGGCGGCACCAACCGCACCTCCGGCAAGCGTGTCGAGGGCGTCGGGGGCGCCAACCGCGAGCAGATCGAAAAGGTCTTCTACCGCGCGTTCGCCTATTACCTGACGAGCAATGCCACGTTCCACTCGGCCCGCGTGGCCACCATCCGCGCGGCCCAGGAGCTTTACGGGCCGGCGAGCGCCGCCGCACGGGCCGTCACCCAGGCCTGGGACGCCGTGGGCGTGTCCTAAGGAGCGATGTCATGCGCAGCCGATCAATCTTCGCCGTGATCGTTCTTGCATCGCTCCTCGCGGGCGCCGCCCCGGCCGCCGGCCAGGACGTGGCCCGCTACGGCCCGGCGCACATTGCGCAAGCGGCGCCGTTCTACCTCTATCCCGACGAGTCGAAGAAGCCGCTCGAGGCGTTGAAGCCGGGAACCAAGGTGACGGTGGTGGAAATCGAGGGCGACTGGCTGCTGGTGGAATACGAGGACCCGAGCCACGGCGTGCGGCAAGGCTACGTCAAGTCGCGCATGGTGAAGCCGGGCCCGGCGCCGGCCTCCAAGGCCTCTCCGTCGGCCTCCAAGTCGGCCTCCGGGCAGGCGCCGAAGTCCGCAGCGCCGGCGGCAACCAAGGGCACGGCTCCCTCTCCGACTTCGGCGACCGGGCGACCAGGGCAGGCCACGGCCGCGAAGAAGCCGGCGGCGCCAACGCGCGGCAACTGGTGGGGCGACCGTGCCCTCGTCGCGGTTGGCGGAGCTTACCAAACCCGCGGGTCGTCGTTCTCCGAGACCTACTCGCACGACCAGTACGTCGAGCGCGCGACCATCGCCACGAGTTACCCGGCGAAGGAAGCGCCTGGCTTCCACGGGTCGGTGCTCGTCCGCGTGTGGAAGGGCCTGGCCGGCGGCGTGGCGCTGACGCGAACGAGCCACTCCACCACCGGCAGCATCAACGGGACGATCCCGCACCCCTTCTACTTCGATCGGATGCGCGCGGTGACGGCCAGCGCCCCGGTTTCGCACGGCGAGACGGCCGTTCACGCGCAGGTGGCGTGGGTCGTGCCGGTTGGCAAGAGCATGCTGCTCTCGCTATCGGGCGGGCCGTCGTACTTCAGCGTCTCCCAGTCGCTGGTGGAGAGCGCGCCCTTCACCGAGTCGTATCCGTACGACTCGGCAGCTCTCTCGACGCCGGTGGTCACCGAGCCCTCGCAGTCGGCCGTCGGGTTCAACGTCGGCGCCGACTTCGGCTGGTTCTTCACCCGGACGATTGGCGTCGGCGCCGGCGTGCGCTACGCCCGCGCGCGCATCGAGTACCCGCTGCACGACGCCACCGTCGGCATCGACGCCGGCGGGGCGCAGGCGGTGGTGGGGCTCCGGGTGCGCGTGCCGCCGGGCGCGCCGAAGAAGGCCGCGCCGCCGAAGCCCTCGTCTCCGCCCAAGCGGGACTGAGGCGCGAGGAGCCGCAGGCCATTCGCTCCGAAAACCGGGTTCCGCAGGCCGGCAAAACGCCCCTCGGCTTACCGTCCGTCCGAACGCGCCTGGGGACCCCCAGCCCCAGGCCTGTCCGCAGGCCTGCGGTGCGTTTTGTCCGCACCTGAACGGCCTGCTCCACACGGTTTTCTCCGCGAACGGCCCGCGGCTCCACCTGAACGCAGAACTCCCAAGCTGTGTCCTTTACACCCGAGCACTCCCGCGTGAGATCCCCCGGTTGAGCACCTCCCTGCGCGCGGGCACACCTTCTGCAGGACGTGGGCCTTTGGGTCCGTTACTGAGAAGGGAAGTGCCAATGCCGTTTCACTCGCTCAAGGATTTGTACGTCGACGAGCTTCGCGACCTCTACGACGCCGAGCGTCAGATCATCGCGGCGATGCCGAAGATGATCCAGGCCGCCTCGTCTTCCGATCTCCGCCAGGCGTTCCAGCATCACCTCGGCGAAACCAGGATCCAGGTCGAGCGGCTCGACCTCATCTTCAAGAACCTCGGCGTCGAGCCGAAGGGCCGCCACTGCAAGGGCATGGAGGGCATCCTCGCCGAGGCCAACGAGATCGTCTCCGAGGGTGGCGCGCCCGACGTCGCCGACGCGGCGCTGATCTCGGCCGCCCAGCGCGTCGAGCACTACGAGATTTCCTCTTACGGTTCGGCCCGCACGTTTGCCGACCGCCTCGAAGACCGGTATGCGGGCGATCTGCTGCAGAAGACCCTCGACGAGGAGGGGCGCACCGACAAGGCGCTGACGAGCCTGGCCGAGACCGGCATCAACCAGAAGGCGGCCGAGGGGAAGGAGATCCGCGGTTCGCACCTCGGCTACGTCAGCGTGAACGAGTACAGCTACGGTCCCGCGCCCGGGGCGTTCGCCGACGTGCGGATGTCGGGTGCGGGCAGCGACGACCTCGGCACGCTGGACGGGTTCGTCGTCGACCGCAACACCGGCCGCCCGTACTACCTCGTGGTGGACGCGGGCAACTGGTTCGTCGGCCGGCGCTACCTCGTCCCGGTGGGGAAGGCGCGCTTCGACCAGACCGGCAGGTCGATGCGGCTCGACATCGACAAGGACACCGTGAAGAAGTACCCGAAGTTCGAGTCGGAGTGGTTCGACTACGACGAGGCGCGCCGCCGCGAGTACGAGGGCCGCTTGATCAGGGCGTTCTCCACCTCGCCGGCGCCGGGCGTGGCGGGCGGCTTCGACTACGAGACGATCCCCGAGTTCCGGCAGCCCGAGTGGTGGAGGCCGGGCGACACGCGCGGGTACCCGTCGGGCGAGCGGCACCGCGACTACCCGGGCGAGCGGCCGATCTCCGAGCGCACGGCCGCGCGCGAGCGGCGGCCCGACATCGAGCGGCCGGCCGCCGAACGCAGCGGCTCGACCGGCAGCGAGGGCCGCAGCACGATCGACGAGCCGCGCCGCGGCGGCCGCGACCAGAAGTGGTGAGGAGGTTCGCCTGGAGGTAGTGGCCCGCAACCGCGATCGGGATCCGGGGCCTGTCGGGGCAGCGACACCGTTTTGTCCGGCCGGGCACCTCGACGCGCGGGCGAAGGTCGCCGGCCGGCATCAGCCGGCCGGACTCCCTGATGACTCCCGCTTGCGAGGCTGCCCGGCTCGGCCAAAAGGTGTCTGGCTGCCCCGCCACCCGCTCCGGTTGCGGGCGTGAGCGCGGAGAGGCTGCCTGGGCTCGAGGTTGTCGCGGCGGCGACGCGGACAGCCGGTGCGTCGGCGAACGAGCCGTCGAAGAGCGCTGGCGCTGCGCATCGAGCCGCGGGCCGTTCGCGGAGAAAACCGTGTGGAGCAGGCCGATCAGGTGCGGACAAAACGCACCGCAGGCCTGCGGACAGGCCTGGGGATGGGGGCCCCCAGGCGCGTTCGGACGGACGGTAAGCCGAGGTGCGTTTTGCCGCCCTTCGACCTTGCTCAGGGCGCCCCGAGCGTGGTCGAGGGGCGGCCTGCGGAACCCGGTTTTCGGAGCGAATGGCCGGCGGCTCCAGTTGCGGTATCTACACCGTCCAGGTGCGCCGGGCGCGGCTCTCGCCGGCGAGCTTGACCTTCAGCGTCTGCGCCTTGCGGTCGCGGACGATCCCGATCTCGATCTCCGCGTCATCATCCGCGGCGCGGATCG
>DAOPQX010000036.1:0-17438 GCA_035348395.1 Vicinamibacterales bacterium
TCTTCAACATCCTGCTCCAGGTGTTCGAGGACGGCCACCTGACCGACGGGCTGGGGAACCGGGTGGACTTCAAGAACACGATCGTCATCATGACGTCGAACATCGGCGCCCGCCACATCCAGAAGAAGGGCGGAATGGGGTTCCAGTCGGCTGACCGGGCCGAGGTGAACCGCAGCCTCTCCGACCTGGTGCTGGGCGACGTCCGCCGGACGTTCAACCCGGAGTTCCTCAACCGGATCGACGAGATCATCGTCTTCGACCCGCTCTCCGACGATGACCTCCGGCGGATCCTGGAACTGCTGGTGAGCCAGCTCAACGAGCACCTGGCGGACCGCCGGCTCAGGATCACGCTGACGCCCGAGGCGACCGAGTGGATCATCGCGGCCACCTGTCAGGACCGGTCCTACGGCGCGCGCCCGCTGCGCCGGGCCATCCAGCGCTACGTCGAGGATCCCCTGTCCGAGGAGCTCATCCGGGGCCGCCTGCGCGGGGGCGCCGTGGAGGTGTACCTGGACGGCGGCATCCTGGCCTACCGGCCGGTCGCCGAGACGCCGGCCGGCCAGACGCTGGCCTGAAACGTCTAATTGCCTGTAAACTAACTCTTTCCCGGGGTAGCCGCTGCCGCCTCGGGGGACGCCCGCCCGCTTCGACGGGCTGCAAGTGCCTCGAGAGACCATGCGCAAGTTCCGCCTGACCTCAATCGCGGTGGCGCTGCTGGTCCTGTTGGCTGCCGCCGGCTTCGCCCACGCGGAGCCGCCGGCCGCCCAGCAGGCGCCGGCGCCCCTGTCGGGGACCATTACGTGGTGCGGCGCGCAGGTGGGCCCGCCGCGGAACCTGCCGCCCGCCGACTCCGGCCCGGTGCTGTACCTCCTCGGCGTTTGCTTCCCCGAGCAGGGCGGCGTGTCGGTCATCGAGCCGGAAACCTACCAGTACTACATCCAGACCAAGCGCAGCCTGCCCTCCCAGAATGCTTGGGTACCGTGGGACCAGTCGGTGGAAGAGAGCATCCGCGGCGACTTCAAGCGCCTGTGGGGGACCAACTTCCTCGACAACCTCTCGATCGAGGTGACCGACTACCAGTTCTCCAACGGGGTCGTCGGCAAGCTGGTCGCCTACAACATGGAGGAGCGCCAGCGGGTGAAGGTCGTCGAGTACATCGGCTCGAAAAAGATCGAGCAGACGAAGGTCGACGAGAAGCTGAAGGAGAGCAACTCGGTCATTCGCCTCGACTCCTTCCTCGATCCCGGGCTGATCAAGCGCGTCTCGACGACCATCCGAGAGATGCTCGCCGAGAAGGGGTACCAGTTCGCCACCGTCACCCCCGAGATCAAGCCGATTGGCGGCGGCCCGAAGCTGGTGAACCTCACCTTCCACATCGACGAGGGGCCGCAGGTCCGGATCCGCGACGTCGAGTTCGTCGGCAACGAGGCGATCCCCGACTGGCGGCTCGCCCGGGAGCTGAAGACCAACAAGTCCGAGTGGTTCCTCTCGTTCCTCACCGGCCGGGGCACCTTCCAGGAGGCCAAGTACGAGGAGGACGCCGAGAACGTGGTCGGCTTCTACCGCGACCGCGGCTACATCGCCGTGCGCGTGGGCGAGCCCGAGCTGCGCGTCCTCGAGGACTCGAAGGACCGCCGCACCCGGTACGTCAGCCTCCGCATCCCGGTGTTCGAGGGGGAGCGCTACAAGGTCGGCGACGTCGCCTTCGACGGCAACACGGTGGTGAAGCCCGACGCCCTGCGCACCCTCTTCAAGCTGCGCCCCGGCGAGTTCTACAGCGACAAGGCGATCCGCAAGGGGCTCGAGAAGGCGCGCGAGGTCTACGGCTCGGCGGGGTACTTCGAGTTCACCGGCTACCCCGACCTGCAGCCGCGCGACGAGGCCGCCCGGGCGCGGGCAGAAGGGGCGCAGGGGAACGGGCCGGCCGCCGGGGAGCCGGCGGCCGAGGGGGAGAAGCCGGCCGAAGGCGGAGAGGCGGCCGAGGCGCAGAAGCCGGCGGAGGGCGGTCAGCTGGCCGACGGGCAGAAGCCGGCGGAAGGGGAGGCGGCGGCCGCCGGCCCCAAGCCGGAGCGCGCCCCCAGCGGCGAGCCGCTGGTGGACGTGACGATGCGGCTGCAGGAGGGCAAGCAGTACTTCGTCAACCGCATCACCTTCGTCGGCAACACGACCACCCGCGACAACGTCGTCCGCCGCGAGCTGCGCCTGTTCGAGAACGGCGTGTTCAACACCGAGGCGCTGAAGTACTCGATCAAGCGGATCAACCAGCTGGGGTACTTCAAGGCGCTCGAGGGGGCGCCGACGTCAACGTCGAGAAGACGCCGGACGTCGAGAACCAGGTGGACGTCACGCTGAAGTTCGAGGAGCAGAACCGCAACCAGATCACCTTCGGCGCCGGGATCTCGCAGTGGGAGGGGTTCTTCGGGCAGCTCGCCTTCCAGACGGCGAACTTCATGGGCCGCGGCGAGACCCTGACGCTCTCGCTGCAGGCCGGCTCGCGCGCGCAGAACTATCAGCTCGCCTTCACCGAGCCGTACCTGTTCGATCGCGCCATCACGGGCGGGATCGATATCTTCAAGCGCGAGCTGCGCTACATCTCGCAGTTCACGCAGTCCTCGTACGGGGGCAACGTCCTCTTCGGCTTCCCGCTGCGCGACTTCACCCGGATGTTCGTCCAGTACAGCTACGAGAACGTCCGCGTGAAGGACATCAACCCGATCTTCACCACGCCGGAGTACATCGCGGGGAACCCGTACCTCGCCGACTACCTCCTGCTCGGCGAGGACAACAACTCCCGGACGGTGAGCAAGATCGTCCCCAGCCTGGTGCACAACACGGTCGACGACCCGATTTTCCCCAAGGCCGGGACACGCTATACTGTCTCGGTTGACCTGGCCGGCCTGGGCGGCGACACCAACTTCTACAAGCCGCGCGTCGAGGGGGTGTGGTACATCCCGCACACCCGGCGGACGTCGGTCGGCCTGCGCGCTCAGGCGGAGTACATCACCCAGATCAAGGGGAACAAGACGCTGCCGGTGTTCGAGCGGCTGTACCTGGGCGGCGAGTACAGCGTGCGCGGCTTCGACATCCGGACGATCGGCCCGAAGCTGCAGAACGGCCTGGTCATCGGCGGGAACAAGAGCCTCCTGCTCAACGCCGAGTACCTGATCACGATCGCCGGCCCCGTACGCCTGGTGATGTTCTACGACGCGGGGCAGGCGCTCGACGTCGGGCAGAAGTTCTCGCTGAAGGAGTTCAGGACGTCGACCGGCGCCGAGATCCGGTTCTTCATGCCGGTGCTCAACGTGCCGTTCCGCCTCATCTTCGCGTACAACCCCCAGCGCGACGGGGTGCTGGACAACAACCTCCAGCCCCAGAAGGCGTTCTCGTTCAAGTTCGCGGTCGGCTCGACGTTCTAGTCGCGCCGCCCGCGCTGAGCCGTGACCACGTTCGCTCGAGACGACGACAGAGAAAGAAAGGGACTGTTCCGTATGAGACGCCTTGCCGTTGCCGCCGTCAGCTTCGCCCTGGCCGCGCTCCCGACCCTGGCTTCGGCCCAGACCGCCCCGCAGGCTCCCGCGCAGCAGAAGCCCGCCGAGGTGCGGCCCTTCCCCGAGGGCGCCAAGGTGGCCTTCATGAACATCCAGCAGGTGGCCTCCGATTCGGCCGAGGGGAAGGCCGCCAACGCCAAGGTGCAGGCGCTTCGCGACAAGAAGCTGCAGGAGCTCCAGGCGAAGAACAAGCAGCTCGAGGCGGCGCAGCAGAAGGTGCAGGGCGGCAACCTGATGAGCGAGCAGGCTCGCGCGCAGGCGCAGAAGGAGGTCGATCGGCTGACCGTCGAGATCCAGCGCGCGCAGCAGGACGCCGACGCCGAGCTGAATGAGCTGTCCCAGGAACTCAACCTCGAGTTCCAGCGCAAGCTGGGGCCCGTCATCCAGCAGGTCTCCCAGGAGCGCGGGCTGCACATGCTGCTCAGCCGCGCGGACGCCGGGATCATCTGGGCCGAGCCCGGCCTCGATCTGACCGGTGAGATCATCAAGCGCTTCGACGCGGCCACCGCGGCCGGCGCCAAGCCGCCCGCCGCTCCCCCCAAGCGGCCGTAGCCGGGCGCGCGCGATCCGGCGGGGGCCCCCTGGGACCCCCGCCTCTCTCTCCTCTTCCCCTGGGCTGAACGTGCGACCCACTACCATCCCCGTGCTGCTCGACCGCCTGCGCTACCGCTATCCCTCGCGCCTGGTCGATGCGGTCCTCGAACACGTTCCCGGCGAGCGCGTGGTCACCGCCAAGAACGTCACGGTCAACGAGCAGTTCTTCCAGGGCCACTTCCCGGGCGCGCCCGTGCTGCCCGGGGTCCTGATGATCGAGGCCATCGCCCAGGCCGCCGCCCTGCTGCTGCTGCACGGCGACGAGCGCCTGCCCACCGCGCGCGTGGTCCTCCGCGGCGTCAACGGCGCGAAGTTCCGCCGCCAGGTGGTGCCCGGCGACCGGGTCCGCATCGAGGTCAGCCGCCGCACCGGGCGGGGCACCATCGCTCGCGTGCACGGCGAGGCGTTCGTGGCCAGCCAGCTCGTGGTCGAGGCCGACCTCCTGCTGGCCATCGTCCAGGACGACGTGTCGATCCACCCGACCGCGGTCGTCCACCCGCAGGCCCGCATCGGGCACGGCACGGTCATCGGGCCGCACGCCACGATCGGCCCCCGCGTCGTCATCGGGAAGGACTGCCGCATCGGGCCGTCCTCGGTGATCGACGGGTGCACCGAGATCGGCGACGGCAACCACCTCGCGGCCTTCGTCTCGATCGGCCTGCCGCCCCAGGACCTGAAGTACTCCGGCGAGGATACCCGCGTCGTAATCGGGAACCGCAACAGCATCCGTGAGTTCGTCACCATCCACCGCGGGACGGCGGGCGGCGGGGGCGAGACGAGGCTTGGCGACGACAACCTGCTGATGGCCTACACGCACGTGGCCCACGACTGCCAGGTGGGCAGCGGGATCATCTTCGCGAACAACGCGACCCTCGGCGGCCACGTGCACGTCGAGGACTTCGCCATCATCAGCGCGCTCTCGGGGGTTCACCAGTTCTGCCGCGTCGGCCGCCACGCGTTCATCGGCGCGCACACCGCGGTGACCAAGGACGCCCTGCCGTTCGTCAAGACGGTCGGCAACCGGGCTCGAGTCTACGGCCTCAACACCGTCGGGCTCCTCCGCCGCGGCTTCACTCACGAAAGCATCGGCAAGCTCAAGCGCGCCTACCGCCTCCTGCTGAAGCTCAACACCGGCCGCGCCGTGATCCGGATCGAGGCCGACCCCTCGCTCCAGTGCCCCGAGGTCGCGTACCTCGTCGAATTCATCCGCGGCAGCTCGCACCGCGGCGTCCTGCTGCGCCGCCCGACGCGCCGTGCCGACAGCGAGGTTTCCGACGAGTAGCCCGACATGCACATCGGCCTGATCGCCGGAAACGGACGCTTCCCCTTCCTCGTCCTCGACGCCGCGCGCCGCCTCGGCCACCAGGTGACCGTCGTCGCGGTGCGCGAGGAGGCCTCGCCCGACCTCGAAGCGGCCGCCGCCACCGCCGAGCCCCGCGCCGCGATCGTCTGGCTGTCGCTGGGGCAGCTGGGCGCCTGCATCGAGACGTTCCGCGCCGCCGGCGTCACGCACGCCTTGATGGCCGGGCAGATCAAGCACGTCAAGATCTTCTCGGGCATCGTGCCCGATCGCCTGCTGCTCTCCGCGCTGCTGCGCCTCCGGTCGAAGAACACCGACGCCCTGATCTCCGCCGTCGCCGAGATCCTCCGGGAGCACGGCATCGAGCTTCTCGACTCGACGGCCTTCCTCACGCCGCTGCTCGCGCCCTCCGGCCGGGTGGCCGGGCGCCACCCGAGCGCCGACGAGCGCGCAGATCTCGAGTTCGGCTACCGGATGGCCGACGCGATCGCCGGCCTCGACATCGGCCAGACGATCGCCGTCAAGGCCGCCGCCGTCGTCGCCGTCGAGGCCATGGAGGGGACCGACGCGGTCATCGCGCGCGCGGGACGCCTCGCGGGCCCGGGGGTCGTCGTGGTGAAGGTCGCCAAGCCGAACCAGGACATGCGGTTCGACGTGCCGGTGGTGGGCCTCGCCACCATCGAGGCGATGCGGGCGGCGGGGGCCTCGGTGCTGTCGGTGGACGCGGGCAAGACGCTGTTGTTCGACCGCGAAGCCCTGGCGGCGGCCGCCGCCCAGGCCGGCATCGCGGTGGTGGGGCGGGAACGATGACTGGGAACCGAGTGCTGCGCGTCGCGGCCATCGGCGTGGGGCACCTCGGCCGCCACCACGCGCGCATCCTGGGCTCGCTCGAAGGTGCCGAGCTGGTTGGCGTGGTGGACGCCAAGCCCGATCGCGCCCGGGAGATTGCCGCCTCCTGCGGCACGCGCGCGGTCGAGCGCGCCGCCGACCTGCTCGGCCAGGTGGATGCCGTCTCGATTGCGGTTCCGACCGAGGCGCACTTGCAGGCGGCGATGCCGTTCCTCGAGCGCGGCATCCCCGTGCTCGTGGAGAAGCCGCTGGCGCGCGACGTCGCGGAGGCCGACCGGATGATCGACGCCGCCGCCCGCGCCGGGACGATCCTGGCCGTCGGGCACACCGAGCGCCACAACCCGGCCGTCGCCCTCGCGGCAGCCCACCTCGCCGACCCCCGCTTCGTCGAGGTGCACCGCCTCGGGACCTTTCCCGAGCGAAGCCTCGACATCGACGTCGTGTTCGACCTGATGATCCACGACCTCGACATCGTGCTCTCGCTCGTCGCCGCCGAGGTGGCCGCGGTGGAGGCCGTCGGGGTGCCGGTTCTCACCGGTCGCGTGGACATCGCGAACGCGAGGCTGCGGTTCCAGAACGGCTGCATCGCCAACATCACCGCCAGCCGCATCAGCCGCGAGCGTGTCCGCAAGATCAGGTTCTTCCAGCCGGAGGCGTACCTCTCGGTCGACTACGCCGCGCAGGAGGTGGAGATGTACCGCCTCGTGCGGGGTGACGGGCGGCCGGCCATCGAAGGTGGCAAGCTCGAGGTCCAGCACGAGGAGCCGCTGCGCCGCGAGCTTTCCGATTTCCTCGACGCGGTGCGGCAGCGCCGCCCGCCGCTCGTCAGCGGCTCGGACGGCCGCCGGGCCATCGTCCTGGCCCAACGGATTGTCGAGCGGATGGCACAGGGCAACTGACCGGCAGGCTGCCGTGATCGACAAACGCCCCGCGCGCGTCGCCGGCATGTTCGACGCCATCGCCGCGCGCTACGACCTGCTCAATCATCTGCTCAGCGCAGGGCTGGATCGCGGCTGGCGCCGGCGCGCGATCCGCTCGCTCGGACTGAGGGGCGGAGAGACGCTCGTCGACCTCTGCACCGGAACCGCCGACCTCGCCCTCGCCGCCGCCGCGGGCGGCGCGGGCCGCGTCATCGGCGTGGATTTCGCGGCGGAGATGCTGCGGCTCGGGGCGGCCAAGGTGCGGCGCCGCGGCGGCGTTGCCCTGGTTCGCGGCGACGCCACGTCCCTGCCGATCGGTTCGGGCACGGCCGATGCCGCCACGGTCGCCTTCGGCATCCGGAACGTCGAGCGCCCCGAGCGGGCGCTTGCCGAGATGTTCCGCGTCCTCCGGCCAGGCGGACGCGCCGCCATCCTCGAGTTCAGCATCCCGGCCTCGCCCGTCGTGCGCGCCGTCTACCTGCCCTACTTCCGGCACGTGCTTCCGCGAATCGGGCGGCTCGTCTCGGGGCACCTCAGCGCCTACAGCTACCTGCCCGCCTCGGTCGGGTCGTTCATCGCGCCGTCCGACATGGCCGCGCTCCTTCGCCGCAGCGGGTTCGACCAGGCCGAGGCCGCGAGCCTCGCGCTCGGCGCCGTGACGCTTTACACCGCCCGCAAGGCCGCCGCCGACTGGTAGACGGCATCGAGCTCAGCGACCATCGACGAGAGCCGGAACAGCGAAGACGCGCGCTGCCGGGCGGCCGCCCCCATCCGCGAGCGAAGGCCGGGGTCTTGGCGCAGACGGTCGATCGCCTCGGCGAGCCTGGCCGGGTCGCACGCCGGGACGACCAGGCCCGTGGTCCCCGACTCGTTCACCCACGATGTCCCGCTGGCCAACTCGGTGCTGATGACCGGCAGTCCGGCCGCCATGGCCTCCACCATCGAGGTGCCGAATGCCTCGGCCCGGCTGGTCGAGGGCAGCACGAACAGGTCGGCCGCCCGGTAGCACCCCGGCAGGTCCCGCTCGCTCACCTCCCCGGCGAAGGTCACTCTCTCCGACACGTCCAGGGCCGCCGCCAGGCGCTGCAGGCGGCGTTTGAGCGGCCCGTCTCCCACGAGCAGCAGGCGGGCGGCCGGCACCCGCGCAATCGCGCGCAGGAGGTGATCGAGGCCCTTGTAGTGCCGCATCCGGCCAACGAACCCGACGACGAACGCCTCCTCGGCAATGCCCCAGCCGCGGCGCAGGCGCTGCCCGCTCGCGCGGCCGTCGGCCGCGAACCGCTCGACGTCGATGCCGAGCGGCACCACCGAGCACTTGTCGCTGATGGAAGGCAGGTACCGCGAGGTGCGCAGGTATGGCGGACTGGTCACCACCACTCGATCGGCGCGCTCCAACACCCGGCGCAGCAGCGGCTCGTAGAGCCGGAGCAGCCGCCGCTGCCTGACGATGTCGCAGTGATAGGTGATCACGGTTGGCGTGCCGCGGCCAAGCACCAGGCGCGCCAGCTC
Organism: Vicinamibacterales bacterium; assembly: GCA_035348395.1. Lineage (GTDB taxonomy): Bacteria > Acidobacteriota > Vicinamibacteria > Vicinamibacterales > Fen-181 > JARKSS01. Next base: position 8,721 of record DAOPQX010000036.1, read on the forward strand.
GCCGGGGGGATACGGGAAATGCAGGTGGATCAGGTCGGGCCGCTCGCGGCGCAGGCGAGAGGGAAGGGTGGGGCAGATCGGGGTCGAGCACACGGTCGCAAGCCGCGGCAGAAGAACCAGCCGGACCCCGTCGGCCATCCGTTCCCCGCCCCGGTGGCCCGGGCTGGCGGCCATCACCGTGACCTCGTACCCGCGACGAGCCTGCTCCTCGGCCAGCGCCCGGACGTGGTTCTCGATCCCTCCGATGATGGGGTAGTAGTGCTTGTAGACGTGAACGACGCGCATCGGCGCCGAGATCATATCAGCCGAAGCTGGCTGCGGGGCAGTAGGGCCGGCCTCCGTGCCTGTTGGCTGCCGGGCATCAGCGGCAAGCACAGGGCTTCAGCCCTGTGCCACTCTCTCATAGACCGCCGCCATCTCGCGGGCCGCGAGATCCCAGTCGAAGCAGGCGGCGCGAGCCAGGGCCAGGCCGCCGAGTCGCCGGGCCTCGTCTTCGTCGGAGAGCAGCCGGAGGATCGCCGCCGCCAGGGCCTCGGCGTTGCCGGTGGGGAAGAGCGCTGCAGCGCCGCCGGCCGTCTCGGCCAGCGCCGGCGTATCGCTGCTCACGCAGGGGCGGCCGCGGGCCATCGCCTCGGCCAATGGCAGGCCGAAACCTTCGCGCAGGGACGGGCAGACGAACAGCAGGGCCGCCGCGTACAGCTCGTTCAGCTGACGGTCGCCGACCGGCCCCAGGTCGGCCGCGCGCGTCGAGAGGCCGAGGCGCTCGATGGTGCGCGCGGGCTCGGGGTAGCGCGGGTCGCGCGGCCCGGCCATCACCAGCGTGATCCCCGCGGTCTGCGCCGGGGCCTCGGCGAGCGCGAGGGCCCAGGCACGCAGCAACACGTCGAGCCCCTTGTGCGGCTTGTTGCTGCCGACCTGTAACAGGAACCGGGGCGGCAGGACCGAGCGAGGGCATCCCCACTGCGCCGCAGGCAATGCCCCGGAAGCGGGAGCCGGACGATCCGCCGCCTGCCCGGGCGGGGCCTGTACCCAGGTCACGCCGGGGCGGACGATGGTCAGCTTGCCGCGGGCGGCCGGGAACAAACGCTCTACATCGCGACGGGTCGCCTCGGAGGGTACGCAGACGATGGCGGACGCGCGGAAGGCGAGACGGTGAGCCAGCACGTAACCGAAGCGCCGGCCGGGCCCGAGGACGCCGGGGGTGAGCATCGGGATGAGGTCGAAGCAGGTCACCACCGTTGGGATGCCAGGCCGGTAGGGCATCAGGTAGTACGGGCTGTGGTAGACGCGCGCGCCCGCTTTCCGCAGCAGGCGTGGGACCTCCCACTGCTGCCGCAGGGCGAACGGGCCGGCGCCGCAGGGCACGCCGGCGAGCGGCGGGACCGGCAGCCGCGGGTCTGGGTGCGCGGCGTGCAGCAGTGTGGCCGAACCGAGGCGTGAGAGTGCCCCGGCAAGGCCAAGGACCACTCGGCCGATCCCGGGGAAGTGGCCGGAGACGGTGCGCGCGTCGAGGACCAGCCCCTCCGGGATCACGACACGCCCCCCGCACCCTCCGTCCCGTCTTTCGCCTTCCACCCCCCGCTGTCCGTTCCGCCCTCTGTCCTCGGTCCCCCGCGTTCCTTCCCGGCCAGCTCCCTGTAGAACGCCGCCGTCTGCCGTGCGAGAGTGGCCTCCGAGAACTCCGCGACCGCGCGCTCGCGTCCGCGCCGGCCCAGCTGCCGTCGCAAGGCCGGGCTCTCGCGCAGCGTCCGCAGGCGCTGGGCGAGAGCGGCCGCGTCGCCCTCGGGGAAGACGAGGCCTGCGTCCCCGATCACGTCGGGGATCGCGCCGGAATCGGAGCCGACCACGCTGACCGCGCAGGCCATGGCCTCGGCGAGCACACGCCCGAACTGCTCCTTCCACACGGCCGTGGTCCGCGAGGGAAGAACGACGACGTCGAACCCGGCGAATACCCCCGGCAAAGACTCGTGCGACAGCGTGCCGGTGAAGCGGACGCGGCCGGCGAGCCCGAGGGCGCCGGCACGGACCTCGAGCGCCCGGCGCTCGGGGCCGTCGCCAACCAGCGTCAGCTCGGCAGGCGGTTCGAGCGCGGCGACGGCGTCGAGCAGGGTGGCACACCCCTTCTCGGCGGCCAGCCGCCCGACGTACCCCACAGAGAACCGGCCGGGGGGCGGGGGCGCAGGGGGCGGAGCGAAGCTGGAGACGTCGACGCCCTGGGGGAGGATCGTCCTCGTCAGGCCGGTGAACCCCAGCGATCGCCACACTCGCTCGGCCTCGCGGCTGGCACAGAGAATGGCGTCGGCCGACCTCAGCGTCAGGGCGAGCAGCGCGCGGGCACCAGGGCCCAGCTCTCGGCGGACGTTCTGCCAGGTGTGGTAGACGAGCCGGGTGCGCCTGGCCCAGCGCCTGCGGGCCAGGGCCACCTGCAGGGCAGCGAGGCTGTCGGGCTCCTCCTCGACGTGCACGATGTCGGGGTGGAACCGGCGCAGGCCGAAGGCGAGGGTGCCGTACAGGCAGCGGTGGGGGTCGGCACGCCTCCAGACCGGGACCCGGAGTGTGCCGTCCAAACGATCGGGGGTGCGGGTGGAACGGACGAGGTGAATTCGAAGGCCAGCGTCGTCTCTCAAGCGCTCGATCTTGCCCTCCGACACCTGGTGCGAGTGGGCGACGTGGAGGACGGCCAGCATCGGCCGCCCACCATACCACAGCCGATGGTATAATCCCCTATCTTCTTCATGTACTTCGACTTCGAGGACAATCACCCGGACATCTCGCCAATCGGACGCGCCATTTCCTGGCGCGAGGGCGTCCTCCTGTCGATCATCTTCCACCTCGTGGTCATTCTCGCGGCCGTGCTGATGCCCGAGTTCCCCGGCGCCAGGGAAGCGGCGGCGCGGGCGGCCGAAGCGGCGGAGCTGCAGAGGCAGCAGGAGCTGGAGCGGACGCGGTTCGTTTTCGTGCAGCCGCGCCTCGACGTCCCCGCGCCCAAGCCGCCCCCGCCGAGAGCCGATCTGTCGGACAAGGACCGGGTGGCCCAGGCGCCGGAACGCGCGCAAAACCCCACCAACAGCCTGCCGTTCTCCCGCGGCAACACGCCCGAGCAGGTGGACCAGCCGGCGGTGATGGCGCGGGAAGCGCCGCGCGTCGAGTCGCGTCCCGAGCCGGGTCCAAGCGAGGAGCAGCGGGCGCAGGCCGATCAGCGCCAGGGGCAGGGCGGCGAGAACGGCACCGGGGAAGCGAACCGGAGCGCGCTGTCGCTGCCGGGCCGAAGGCAGCCTGCGTCCAGGCCCGGGGAGGGAACCGGCCGTCCGGGTGCGCCGGGGCTGTTCGCCGGCGCGATGCAGAACCCCGAGCGCTATGCGAGCCAGCGCTTCCAGAACGAGGGGGGTGGGGGCGGCGCCTTCGGGCCCGCGATCCAGTTCGACACCAAGGGCGTCGAGTTCGGCCCCTGGGTGCGGCGCTTCATCGCCCAGATCAAGCGCAACTGGGTCGTCCCTTACGCGGCCATGGCTTTCAGCGGCCACGTGGTGCTGACCTTCAACGTGCACAAGAGCGGTGCGATTACCGACCTGATGGTGGTGGGGCCGTGCGCCGTGGAGGCGTTCAACAACTCGTCGTTCGGCGCGCTGGCCGCCTCGAACCCGACCTATCCGCTGCCCCCCGAGTACCCGTCCGACCGCGCGTTCTTCACCGTGACGTTCTACTACAACGAGGTTCCCCCGGTTCAGTAGGGGACGATTCCCCCGATGCCAACCCGCACGCAGCAAGTCGGCTTGTTGATCCTGGCCGCCGTGCTCGCCCTTTACACCATGGCGCGGCTGCTGTGGTAAGCGAGCGGCCTCCCGTGCTCGTGGCGGTTCTCGGGCCGACCGGGAGCGGCAAGAGTGCGCTCGGCCTGGCGCTCGCCGAACGGTTCGGCGGCGAGATCGTCAGCTGCGACTCGGCAGCCGTCTATCGCGGCCTCGACATCGGCACCGACAAGCTGCCGCTCGAGGCGCGGCGCGGGATCCCGCACCACGTGGTGGACGTGGCCGACCCGCGCGAGTCGTACACGGCCGCGCGGTTCGCGCGCGACGCGTCCGAGGCGGTGCGCGCGATCCATGCGCGGGGGCGCCTGCCGATCCTGGTGGGCGGCACCGGCTTCTACTACCGGGCCCTGACGCGCGGTCTGTTCCCCGGGCCGTCGCGCGACGAGGCGCTTCGCGAGCGCCTGCGCGCGGCGGCGCGGCGCCGCGGGGCCGGGTTCCTCCACCGGATGGTGGCGCGGGTCGATCCCGGGTCGGCCAGGCGCATCCTGCCGCGCGACGAGGTGCGGTTGGTGCGCGCGCTGGAGGTGTACTTCCTCACCGGGCGGCCGCTCACCGCGCACTTCGCCGACACGGTGTCGCCGCTGCCCGGCGTGGAGGTGGTGGGCCTGCTGCTGCAGGTGCCCGCTGCCGTGCTCGGCGAGCGCATCGCCGCGCGCGTCGCCGGCCAGTTCGCCCGCGGATGGGTGAACGAGGTTCGACGCCTGCTCGCCTCCGGTGTGCCGCCAGACGCGCACGCGTTCCAGGCGCTCGGCTACCGCGAGCTGATCGAGCACCTGGAGGGCCGGCTCGACGAGCGCGCGGCGCGCGAGCTGATCGTCGCCGAGACGCGGAAGTACGCGCGGCGTCAGTTGATCTGGTTCCGTAAAGAGCCTAATCTAGAGGTGATTCCGGGCCCTGGAGAACGTGGCACTGCCATCGCCGCTGCGACGCGCCTCGTCGCACGCCGGCTGCCAGGCAGCCCCTGCGCGCGCGACGAGGAGACCCCATAGATGGCTTCCGCAACCGAGCCCCGGCCCGTGGTCACCAGCCCCAACATCCAGGACGCGTTCCTCAACCACGCGCGGCGTGAGCGCCTGACCGTGCGGTTCCGCCTGCTCGACGGCACCGAGTTCGAGGGCCGAATCAAGAACTTCGACCGCTTCGCGATCATCGTGGACCGCGAGGGCGCCGACCAGATGATCTTCAAGCACGCGGTCGCCACCATTACCTCTTCGCGCACCGTCGGCAGCTACTACACGCACCAGTCGCAGTGACCCCCCCGCCCATCCGCCGCGCGATCGTCATCGTTCTCGACAGCCTCGGGATCGGAGAGCTCCCCGACGCGGCGGCATACGGCGACCAGGGCAGCGACACGCTCGGCCACATCGCCGCGTGCGTGCCGCTCGCGGTGCCCGCGCTGCGCTCGCTGGGGCTCGGGCGGTTGTCGAACCTCGGACCACAGGCGAGGACGCCTGTGCCACTGGCACCACAGGCGAGGACGCCTGTGCCACTGGGGGCCTTCGGCCGGATGGTGGAGAGCGCGCCGGGCAAGGACTCGGTGACGGGCCACTGGGAGCTGATGGGGCTGGTGCTCGACCGGCCCTTCCCGGTTTTCCCGCACGGGTTCCCGGCCGACCGGCTCGAGGAGTTCGAGCGCCGCATCGGCCGGCGCACCCTGGGCAACACGGTGGCCTCGGGCACCGTGATCATCGAGGAGCTGGGGCCCGAGCACCTGCGTACCGCTTCGCCGATCGTCTACACGTCGGCCGACAGCGTCTTCCAGATCGCGGCGCACGAGGACGTCATCCCGATCGACGAACTGTACCGGCAGTGCGAGATCGCCTACGCGATGTTCGTCGAGGGGATGGGGGTGGGGCGCGTCATCGCGCGGCCGTTCGTCGGCCAGCCCGGCTCGTTCCGCCGCACCGCGAACCGCCGCGACTTCGCCATCAGGCCCAGCGGCCCGACCGTGCTCGACCGCCTCGTCGCCGCCCGCCGCGACGTGCTCGCCATCGGGAAGATCGAGGACCTGTTCGCCGGGCAGGGAATCACGCGCGCGGTCCACACGCGGTCGGACGAGGAGGCGATGGACCGGGTGGAAGAGGCGGTGCGGGAGGGCGGCGGGGCGCTCGTCTTCGCGAACCTCGTGGACTTCGACGCGCAGTACGGCCACCGCAACAACGTGGAGGGGTACGCGGAGAACCTCGAGCGGTTCGATGCCCGGCTCGGCCGGCTGCTTCCGCTGCTGCTGCCCGGCGACCTTCTCATCCTGACCGCCGACCACGGCAACGACCCGACGACTCCCAGCACGGACCATTCGCGGGAGTACGTCCCGGTGCTCGCGGTCGGCGACGCCGTGAGGCCGGGGACGGACCTCGGGACCCGCGCCACCTTTGCCGACCTGGGCGCGACCGTTGCCGAGGCCCTGGGGGTGGAGGGCACGGGACACGGTACGAGCTTTCTCCGGGAACTCGTCTCCTGATCGGCCGCCGCCGCTGCCGCGCTCCGGCGGCAGCCGGCCGGGAGAGGCAAGCGAGCGACCCAGATGACCATCCGCGAAGAACTCGAGGCGCGCGAGCGGGAGTTCCTCTCGCCCTCCGCCGCCTTCAGCTCCGAGACGCGCGGCCGGCTGCGGCCCGAACCCGAGGACGACATCCGCCCCGCGTTCCAGCGCGACCGCGACCGGATCGTCCACTGCAAGGCGTTCCGGCGCCTGAAACACAAGACCCAGGTCTTCTTCGCGCCGGCCGGCGACCACTACCGCACGCGCCTGACGCACACGCTCGAGGTCTCGCAGATCGCCCGGACGATCGCCAAGGCGCTCCACCTGCACGAGGAGCTGACCGAGGCAATCGCTTTGGGGCACGATCTTGGCCACACTCCCTTCGGACATGCCGGCGAGAAGGTGCTCGACCAGCTCGTGCCGGGCGGGTTCACCCACGACGAGCAGAGCCTCCGCGTGGTGGACGTGCTCGAGCGGGACGGCGCCGGGCTGAACCTCACCTGGGAGGTGCGCGACGGGATCGCGCACCACTCGAAGGGGAAGACGGGAAGGCCCGTCGGCGAGCCGGCCGGGCACCGCGCCCAGACGCTGGAGGGCCAGATCGCCCGCCTCTCGGACCTCATCGCCTACGTCAACCACGACATCGACGACGCCACGCGCGCCGGGATCCTGGAGCCGGGCGATCTGCCCGGGCCGATCGTCGAGGTGCTCGGTCCCTCCTCGTCGTCGCGCATCGGGCGGATGGTGGGCGACGTGGTCTCCGCCACGCTGGCCGCCGGGCTGTCGGAGGTCCGCATGAGCGAGGCGGTGCTTGCGGCCACCCTCGATCTGCGCGCATTCCTCTTCCGCACGGTCTACGAGGACCGGCGATCGGTCGTGCAGCTGCGCAAGGCGACCGGGATCCTGGGCGGGTTGTGGGAGAAGGTGCGCGAGCGGCCCGGCCGCTTCCTCGACCTGCGGATCCTCGAACGCGACGGCATGGACGTGGCGGCTCGCGACTTCCTGGCCGGCATGACCGACCGCTACGCGGTGACGCTGTTCGAGCGGCTGTTCATCCCGCGCCCCTGGGTGGAGATGCCCGGCGACTGGGACGCGGAGTGAAACGCGCCGCGTCCCCGCGCGTCGCGGCCGGGCCGGCCCAGGCTGCCGTGGTATAATCATGGGTCCGTCCCGCGACGGCCGAGGCGGCAGGGAAGACCCCGATGTTCCTGGACCTGAGCCAGTTCCGCGAACCGCGCACGCACGTCGAGCGCACCTTCGAGCCCGATGAAGGCGGGGTCGTCCACGGCCTCACGCCCGAGGGCGAGCGGGAGGCGTTCGGTGTGATGGAGCCGGTGCGGCTGTCGTTCGACCTGCTCAAGGACGGCAAGAACTACCGGCTCGCGGGCAGGGTCGCCACGCGGCTGTCGCTCGACTGCAGCCGGTGCCTCGAGCCGTTCGAGTTCCCGGTGGACGGAACCTTCGACCTGCTCTACGTGCCGCACGCCGAGAACGCGGCGCCCGGCGAGGAGATCGAGGTCGAGGAGGACGATCTCGGCACGGCCTACTACCGGGACGAGCGGATCGACCTGGGGCAGCTGCTGCGCGAGCAGTTCTACCTGGCAATCCCGATGAAGCCGCTGTGCCGCGAGTCCTGCCGCGGCCTCTGCCCCCAGTGCGGGACGAACCTCAACACGGGCACCTGCGCGTGCACGAACTCGTGGACCGACCCGCGGCTCGAGGGGCTGCGGGCGCTGGCGAACCGGCGTGACGGCGAGGCCTGAGCCCGGCCAGCAGATAGACAGGCGGATAGCATGCCCAACCCAAAACGACGACACTCGAAGGCCCGGGGCGCCAAGCGGCGCACGCACGACGCACTGTCACCGGCCGCCTTGAGCAACTGCCCCCAGTGCCACGAGCCCAAGCTCTCGCACCAGGTGTGCCCGCACTGCGGCTACTACCGCGGCCGGCAGGTGCGCGAGGTGAAGGAGGGCTAGGGCGCGCCGCATCGGTTCACCGTGGACATCCGCATAGCCGTTGACGCCGTCGGCGGCGATCACGGGCCGGGGCCGATCGTGGCCGGGGCGGTGGCCGCGGCGCGCGAGCTTCCCGTGTCGCTGGTCCTGGCCGGGCCCGTGGCCGTCGTGCGCCCGCTCGTCGAGGCGCTGCCCGACGCCCGCGGCCTGAGCGTCCGCTACGTGGACGCCGGGGGAGCCATCGCCATGGACGAGCCGCCGGCCGCCGTGCTCAGGCGGCGAGCCGACGCCTCGATCCTCGCCGCGGCCGGCGAGGTGGCGGCGGGACGCGCCGACGCGCTCTACAGCGCCGGCCACACGGGAGCGACGGTGGTGGCGGCCCACTCGCGGTTCGGGATGCTGCCGGGCGTCGATCGCCCCGCGCTCGCCGCGACGATCCTCTCGGTCCGCATGTGGTTTACGCGCGACGAGC
>DAOPQX010000037.1:0-16913 GCA_035348395.1 Vicinamibacterales bacterium
CCGCGGGCCAGCCCAACGAGCTGCGCAAGCAGGCGGCGTTCTGGCTCGCCGCCGCCCGCGGCCGCGAGGGGTTCGAGACCATCGAGGCGCTGCTTCCCGATGCGGACCCGGCGTTCCGGGCCGAGCTGACGTTCCCCATTCACGTGAGCAAGGAAGCCGACGCCGGCGAGATCCTCGTCCGCATGGCTCGCGGCGACGAGAGCCCGAAGGTGCGCCGGCAGGCGCTGTTCTGGCTGGGTCAGAAGGCGGGCGCGAAGGCCCTGGCCACCATCGAGGGAGCGATCGAGAACGACCCGGACACCGAGGTGAAGAAGCGGGCGGTGTTCGCCCTCAGCCAGATGCCGAAGGACGAAGGGGTGCCGCGCCTGATGGAGATCGCGCGGTCGCACCGGAACCTCGAGGTCCGGCGGCAGGCGATGTTCTGGCTGGGACAGTCGAACGACCCGCGCGCCCTCGCGTTCTTCGAGGAAATATTGAAGCGCTGAGCCTCGCGTGACGCCGGTTCGTTGTGGTCAGGGGCGGCCACAAGGGCCGCCCCGCGTGCTCACGTAGGGCGACCACAAGGGTCGCCCCTACGGCTCACTTCCCCGCCACCCGGTTCACTTCTCTCCACACGCGCATCAGGTTGCCGCCCCAGATCTTGCGGATCTGCTCCTCGGTATACCCGCGACGCACCAGCTCCACGGTGACGTTCAGCGCCTCGGAGTGATCGTTGAACCCCTTCACCCCGCCGCCGCCATCGAAGTCGGTCCCGATGCCCACGTGATCGATGCCCGCCACCTTCACCGCGTGGTCGATGTGATTGACGAAGTCCTCGAGCGTGGCGCCGGGGAACTGCCGGTCGATCTCCTCCATGCGCTGCCTGTAGACCTCGAACATCTTCTCGCGCTCGGCCTGCTCCTGCGGCGTCGGCGGCGCGGCCGGCGGCCCGCCGGCGCCCCGGCCGCCGCGCCCGCCCCGCCCGCGGCCCAGCTCCTCGCGCAGCTTCCGCACGGCGGCGGCGCGCTCGGGCGAGTCTTCCTTGAGGTACGAGCCGAGCGCCACGATCTGGATGACGCCCCCGTTCTTCGCCAGCGCGCGCAGCTGGTCGTCGTCGAGGTTGCGGTCGCTCTTCGCCACCGCCGTGCACCCGGAGTGCGAGGCCATGATGGGGGCCTTCGACATGGCGATGACGTCCCAGAACACCTTGGCCGACGCGTGCGAGGTGTCCACGATGATGCCCAGGCGGTTCATCTCGGCCACGGCCTTCTTCCCCAGCGCCGAGAGTCCGTCGTGACGCGGCTTGGGATCGCCCGACGAATCGGCCAGCTGGTTGTGCGACCCGTGCACCAGCGTGACGTAGCGGGCGCCCCTGTCGTAGAAGGTCTTCAGGGTCGCGACGTCCTCGCCCATCGGGTAGCCGTTCTCGACGCCGACGAGGATCACGCGCTTCCCGGTCTTCTCGATCCGCTCCACGTCGCCGGGAGTCCGGGCCAGCTCGCACAGGCCGGGGTGCATCGCGGTCAGCCGGTCGATGGCATCGAAACGGTCGATTGCCTCCGCGTACACCGCCTTGTAGCCAGCCGGCGTGAAGTCCTGCCGCTGCCCTGTGTAGACCGCCAGGAAGACCCCGTCCATGCCGCCGGCCTTCATCTTCGGCAAGTCGCACTTGAGCCGCGTCGGCTTGCCGGGGTCGAGCGCCGGGGTGGCATAGGTTGCGCCGAGGATGTCGACGTGCGAATCGACAGTGAACACGCGATCGTGGATTGCGCGGGCCTTGGCCAGCAGCTCGGCCTCCGAGGAAGCCTGCTGGGCGGCAGCCCCGGCAAATGTCACGACCAGCGTGGCGATGGCGACGGCGATGAGGTGTCTGGCCATGGCAGCTCGTAGGTTCTCAGTTCTGAGTCGTCAGTTGACGTACTGTCACTAGACCTGGAGGTCACATCGGAAACCGCTCTCTGTGATCTCTGTGCCTCTGTGGTTGATTTCCGTCTTTCGGCCGGGTGTCAGAGTTGCGCCGCCGCGACGCGCGCACAGATCTCCACCGCGCGCCGGCAGGCGGCTTCATCGATCCCGTAGTGTGTCACCACGCGCAACCGGCCGCCGCCGAAGTCGGAAACGAGCACGCCTTCGCGCTCGAGCGCCGCGGCGTACGCCGAGGCCGCCTCGACGCCCGGCAGCCGGAAGACGACGATGTTCGTCTCGACCTCGGCGGGGTCGAGCGTGATGCCCGGGATGCGCGCCAGGCCGTCGGCCAGGATCTTCGCGTTCGCGTGGTCCTCGGCGAGGCGGCTCACCATCCCGGTGAGCGCGACGATTCCCGGGGCGGCGATCACGCCGGCCTGCCTCATGCCGCCCCCGAGCATCTTGCGCATCCGCCGCGCGCGATCGACGAAGGCCGACGAGCCGCAGATCAGCGACCCGACGGGCGCGGCCAGCCCCTTCGACAGGCACAGCTGCACCGAGTCGGCGTGCCGCGTCCAGTCGGTGACCGGCCGCCCGGCCGCCAGCGCCGCGTTGAAGAGGCGCGCCCCGTCCACGTGCACCGCCACGCCGTGGCGCCGCGCGATCGCGGCCACCCCGGCGAAGTACTCGGGCGACACCACCCGGCCGCCGCACCGGTTGTGCGTGTTCTCGAGGCAGATCACGCCGGTCGGCGCGTAGTGGTAGTAGTGGTAGTGGTGCGCCGGCAGCCGGACGGCCGCCTCCACCGCCTCGAGCGGCAGCGTGCCGTCCGGGCGCGTCGGAACCGTGTGCAGCACGAGCCCGCCGAGCGCGGAGGCCGACCCGTTCTCGTAGTGGAAGATGTGCGACTCGTCGCCGAGGATCACCTCGCGGCCGCGCTCGCAGTGAGCCAGCAGCGAGGCGAGGTTCCCCATCGTGCCGCTGGCGACCAGCAGCGCGGCGTCCATCCCGGTCATCTCAGCCGCCAGCCGCTCGAGCCGCCCGACAGTCGGGTCCTCTCCGTACACATCGTCACCCACCTCGGCCTCCGCCATGGCCTGGCGCATGGCGGCGGACGGGAGAGTGACCGTATCGCTTCGAAGGTCGATGGTCATTAGGATTCAGGGTTTCGGAATTCGGGATTCGGGAACCCACTTGTTCATCCACTCGATGAACTCCCGGTACCACAAGGCGGCGTTGGCGGGTTGGTTGATCCAGTGGCCCTCGTCCGGGAAGTACACCAGCCGCGAGGGCACCTCGAGGCGCTGCAGCGTCGTGAACAGCTGCAAGCCCTCGCCAATCGGCACCCGGAAATCGAGCTCGCCGTGGGTGACCAGCGTCGGTGTCTTGAAGTTCTTCGCGTAGGTGTGCGGCGAGAACTTCGCGTATCCCTCGGGATTCGTCCAGGGGGTTCCCTTGATGTCCCACTCGGGGAACCACAGCTCCTCGGTCACGCCCCACATGCTGGTGAGGTTGTACACGCTCGCGTGCGAGACGATGGCGCGGAAGCGGGTCGTGTGGCCGAGGAACCAGTTCATCATGTAGCCGCCGAACGAGGCGCCGGCGGCCCCCACGCGTCCCCGCTCCACGTACGGCAGCGCCTCGGCGAAGTCGAGGCCCTTCATCAGGTCGTCGTAGACCTTGCCGCCCCAGTCGCCGCTGATCTCGTCCACGAACTGCTGGCCGAAGCCGGTCGAGCCGCGCGGGTTCGGCATCACCACGACGTATCCCGCGGAGGCGAAGACCTGGGCGTTCCAGCGGAAGGTCCAGCCGTCGTGCCAGGCGCTCTGCGGCCCGCCGTGCACGAGGTACAGCAGCGGGTACTTGCGGCCGTCGGCAAAGTCGGGCGGCTTGACGATCCAGGCCTGCACCCGGGCGCCGCCGGCGCCCTCGAACGTCGCGCTCTCGCCCTCGCGCAGCTTGAAGGCCGGCAGGCCGGGGTTCGCGTTGGTCAGCGGCTTCGCCGGCACCTGGCCGTTGGCAGGCGCGGCGGCAAGGTCGGCCACGTAAAGGTCGGCCGGCGAGGTCAACGTGTTGCGGCTGAAGACGAGGGTCCTGCCGTCGCGCGACAGCTGCAGGTCGCCGTTGGTGCCCGACGCGATGAGCGGGACCGGGTCGCCCCCGTCGAGCCGCAGCCGGAACACGTCGCTCCGGCCCTCGTTCTCCGCCGTCAAGTAGATGGACCGTGAATCGGGCGCCCACACGTAGCTGTCGGGGGACCGGTCCCAGCCGACAGTGGTGGATCGGTGCTCGCCCGCCTTCCTGTCGTACAGCATCAACTGCCAGCGGTCGGCCTCGAACCCTGCGCGGTGCTGCGCCCGGTAGGCGATGAAGCGGCCGTCCGGCGAGTAGAGCGGGCCGCCGTCGGCCGCGGGATTGGTCGTGATCCGCCTGGCCTCGGCCTTCGGGTCGGCAAGATCGAGCAGGAACAGGTCGCTGTTGGTGCTGATCGCCTCGACCTTGTCGGTCTTCCGCACGAAGGCCAGTTCCCGAGAGTCGGGCGAGAACGCGTAGTCGGTGGGGCCGCCCAGCGAGAAGGGCGGCACGTCGGCGGGTCCCGGCGTCAGGTCGCGCGGCGCGGCCGATCCGTCCGCGGGGACGAGGAACAGGTGGCTGAACCGTCCGTCCTTCCAGGAGGTCCAGTGACGGAACATCAGGCCGTCGATCACGCGCGCCTTGCTCGCCCGCCCCTCCGCTTCCTTCAGCTTCTGCTCGTTGCAGGCGAGCGACCCGCACTCGGGGTACACATCCGATACGAAGAGGATCCACTTGCCGTCCGGCGACCACGTGACGCCGCTGGCCTCGGTGGCGAGGCTGGTGAGCTTGCGCGGCTCGCCAACCGGCCCCGCCTCGCCGACACCGACCAGCCACACCTGCGAGCTGCCGTCGCGCGTCGAGACGAACGCCAGCGTCCGGCCGTCGGGCGACCAGCGCGGCGTGTCGTCCGATCGCGGCGACCGGGCAATCGCAACCGGCTTCCCCCCCGGCACCGGCAGCATCCAGATGTCGCTGTTCCGGCTGTTCCGCTCGAGGCTGACCTCGGTCACCACGTAGGCCACTCGGCGGCCGTCGGGCGAGAGCTGCGGGTCGGAGACCCGATCGAGCTTCAGCATCTCCTCCACGGTGAACCGGGGAAGGCTCTGGGGCGCGGCCGGCGACGACCCGACGGCAAGCAGGACCGCGGCGACGGCGAGACGGCAGGTCGAACGCATCGATCCCTCCAAGACCGCGCAGGATACCACGCAGGAATCAGGATTCAGGAATCAGGATCCAGGAATCGGGAATCGGGAATCAGGATTCGGATTCAGGGTTCGGGGTTCGGGCTCGCCCCTTGCACCCCAACAGGTCGGCCGCCGCAACGCGCGCGGCCGCCCCCCGAAGTACGCCCGTTTCCGCGCCGCCGGCGGCAGCACCGCCGGGCGCGTTGGCAGGCTCTGCCCACCCTGGCCCTGGGGATGTTGCAGCAATCGCGATCCGCGATCGGGCAGTTCGTGTCGGTCCGGCAGGACCATTGGCGCGTGCTCGACGTCGTCCGCCACGACGGCTGCGAGTCGTGGCGGCTCGAGGGGGTCCGCCCATCCAACCGCGGAGAGCGCCCGACGCTGCTCGTGCCGTTCGACCGCCCGCGGCCGCTCCCGGCGCGCGACCTTCGCGGACGGGCAGTGGGCGCCAGGCGCGGCCTGCTCGCGCTGCGCGCGCTGGCTGCCGTCTCGACCTCGGTGGGGCAGTTGAGAGCCGCCGCGGCGGCCACGATCGAGATCCTCGACTACCAGCTCGAGCCGGTCCTCGCATGCCTGCAGGGCGCCTCGCGGCTGCTCCTGGCCGACGAGGTCGGGTTGGGAAAGACGGTACAGGCGGCGCTGGTACTGGCCGAGCTGTCGTCCCGGGGCGAGGCCGGGCGCGTGCTGGTGCTGACGCCAGCCGCCCTCGCCGCGCAGTGGGCCGAGGAGCTGTCCCAGCGCTTCCAGCTCGAGCCCACCATCGTCGAACGCTCGACGCTGGCGCGCCTGGCGTCGTGGTCGTCGGACGAGGAGGGCCCGTGGGCGCGGCTCCCGCTGGCGATCGCCTCCATCGATTTCGTCAAGCAGCCCGAGGTCTTGCGGGGGATGGGCGGCGTCCGCTGGGACCTGCTGGTCGTGGACGAGGCGCACGCCTGCGTCCAGGCGCCCTATCGTGCGGCGGCCCTCGGGTGGCTGGCCAGCCGGGCGCGGCGCCTCGTGCTCCTCACGGCAACGCCCCATCCCGGCGATGAGGCGGCGTTCCAGGCGCTTTGCCACGTGGGCCGGCTTGCGGGCGACCCGCCGATTGCGATGTTCCGCCGCACCCGGGCCGGCCTCGGGGGCCCGCCCACCCGCAGGGTGCGGGTCGTGCGCGTTCGCATTGGCGAGGCCGAGGCGCGGATGCACCGCGCGCTGCTCTCCTACGCCCGGCGGGTCTGGCACCGTGGCGGAGCCTCGTCTCCGGAGCCTGCCCCCGCCCGCCTCGCGATGACCGTCCTCTGCAAGCGGGCAGCCTCGGGCCCAGGCGCGCTGCTCGTGTCGCTGAGGCGGCGTCTCGAACTGCTCGAGGCGCCGTCGCCAACCGCGGTCCAGCTGTCGCTGCCCCTGGCCGAGGAAGCCGGCCACGAGGACGAGGCGCCCGGCGACGTGCTGGGGGCCCCGGGACTGGAGGACCAGGAAGAGGAGCAGCGTGAGCTGCGACACCTGATCGAGATGGCGCGCGAGGCGTCGGCTCACGATGCCAAGTCACGGGCCCTTCTGCGCCTTCTGATTCGTGCGCGGCAGCCTGCCGTCGTCTTCACCGAGTATCGCGACACGCTCGAGGGGCTTGCGGCAAGCCTTGCGCCGCTGGGCGCGGCCGCCACGCTGCACGGCGGGCTCGACGGGGCGGCCCGCCGCGCCGCCCTTGCACGGTTCGCGTCCGGCGGCGCGCGCCTCCTTCTGGCCACCGACGCGGCCTCGCTCGGCCTCAACCTCCAGGCAACCTGCCGCCTCGTGGTCAACCACGATCTTCCCTGGAGCCCGATGCGCCTCGAGCAGCGGATCGGCCGGCTCGACCGGATCGGCCAGCGCCGCATGGTCCACGCGATCCACCTGGCTGCCCGGGGCACGTTCGAAGAGGAGGTGCTCGCCCGCCTCGCCCTCCGCGTGGAGAAGGTGCGGTCCTCCATCGGCTTGGGAGCCAGCCCCCTGGGGACTGCAGACGAGGGACGCGTGGCCGGAACGATCATCGGTGGTGACGCCGAGCCCGTGGCACAGGCCGCAAGCCGCTGGCACGAGGCCGGGAGCCGCGCCGCGTTCGTCAAGCCAGACCTCGGCGCCGAGGCACGGGCGGAGGCAGGCCGCCTGCGGTTTGTGAGGGCGCTCACGGCGCCGGCGCCGGGGCGCCCCGCACCCGACATCACCTCGATCCTCGATTCGTGCGAGCGGGGCGCGCCCTGGCGGTTCGTGCTGCGCGCCGATCGGTCTGCGCTTGCCCCCGGCATGTACGCGCTGTACCGGGTGCGAGTCATCGACGGCCGCGGCGCCCTGCTTCACGACGAGGTCGTGCCGCTGTTTCTTCCGCTGCCCCTCATCGGGCGTGGGCCCGCGTCTCGCGACGTTTCGTGGCGGTCGATGGCTCCTGCGTTCGGAACCATCGCCGGCACGCTCGGCGCCACGGTGCTGCAGAAGGTGGCAGCGCAGCTGCAGCCCGCGATCCGGGCGCAGCGGACTCGCGAGTTTCAAATGGCGGCGCTCGAAGGGCGCGCGCCCGTACCCGTGCAAGCCGGCCTGTTCGATCGCCGGGCGGAAAAGGCGGCCGCCGATGCGGATGCCCGCCGCCGCGCGGCTCGCTTCGAGATGTCGGCGCGGCTGCGCTCGCTCGATGCGGCGTGCCGGCCGGTCCTCGCCTCGCCGCCGCAACCGCTCCTGCTCTTTCTCGTCGCCCGCGGCCGGCGGCCGCGGTGGTCCTGAACGGCGATGCCAGCGGGCGTCAGCGGCTCGCTCGTCTCCGACTACTACCTGGACGAGGTGCTGCGGCGCGAGTTCGCAGGAAGACTGGGCGAGGCTGGAAGCGACGCCGCCCATGCCGCCCTGCGCCGCTGGTGGCGGTGGACGGGCAGGCAGCTGGGGCCGGTCACTCCGCTGCGGGGCGTCTTCGACGGTGCCGCCGTCCCGCTCGCGCGCACCCTCGGGTTTCGCCTGTCGTCGCCACGGCCGTGCCCGGGCGCCGGCGCGCTCGCCGCCGAGATGTTCGCGCGCGACGGCCGTTCCGCGCACGCCTGGCCGCTGATGCTGGTGGCGGGCTGGGGCGAGAGCCTCTCGTCCGCCTGGCGATACACCGTTCGAGAAACGCTCGCGGCCGGAACGTCCTGGTGCCTCTCGACCAACGGCCGGCAGCTGCGCCTCACCGACACGCTCCGGTCGTGCTCGCGTCGCTTCCTCGAGTTCGACCTCGAAACGGTGGCGGAGGATCGCGCGGCGTTCGTCCCGTTCTGGGCGTTGCTGCGCGCCGAAGCTTTCAAACCGCCCGCGCCAGCCGGCGGGCCGAAGGACTGCGGCGAAGCCGGATCCCTGATCGACCGAATCGTCCGGGCGTCGGCAGGCCAGACGATCGGCGTGTGCCGGAGCCTCAGGGCCGGCGTGCTCGAGGCCGTCGGCGGGATGATGTCGGGTCTCCTGCCGAGGCGCGCACTGAGTGGCGCTGTGGCCTCCAGCGATCTCGCGCAGCTCTACGAGCAGGCGCTGACGATCGTCTACCGCGTGCTCTTCCTCCTGTTCGCCGAATCGCGGGGCCTCGTCCCGTCGTGGCATCCCACCTACAGGCGCAGCTACTCGATGGAGGCCGCGCGCGCCGTCGCCGAGTCGCACGGCCCGGCGCGCGGGCTCTGGGAAACGCTGCAGGCGATGTCGCGGCTTGCGCACGCCGGGTGCCGCGCCGGCACGCTGCGCGTCACCCCGTTCAACGGGCGCCTGTTCGCGCCATCCCTCACGCCGGCTGGCGAATCGGCCCGGCCCGGCGACGAGTGCGCCAGGCGGATGCTGCTCTCGCTGACGACGGTCCCGGGCGCCCGCGGCGCGCCCCGTGCGCGCATCGTGTACCGCGACCTGGGCGTGGAACAACTCGGCAGCGTGTACGAGGCCGTCCTCGACTACCGGCCCGTGCTGCGGCCAGCGTCGTCAGTAGCACAGGCGTCCCCGCCTGTGGCTCCAGTGGCACAGGCGTCTCCGCCTGTGGTCCCAGTGGCACAGGCGTCCCCGCGTGTGGTCCCAGTGGCACAGGCGTCCCCGCCTGTGGTCCCAGTGGCACAGGCGTCCCCGCCTGTGGTCCACCTCGTGCCCGGCTCCGGTCTCCGCAAGGCCACCGGCACCTTCTACACGCCGTCGCCGATCACGGAGTTCATCGTCCGGCGCGCGTTGTGGCCCCTGGCGCGCGACGCCGCTCCGGAGCAGATTCTCGGCCTGCGCGTGCTCGACCCCTCGATGGGCAGCGGCGCGTTCCTCGTTGCGGCTTGCCGGTACCTCGCCGCTGCTTACGAAGAGGCGCTGGTCAGGACGGGCCGCTACCACCCCAGCGACATCGGCGATGCCGAGCGCAGGACGTTTCGCCGCCTCGTCGCCCAACACTGCTTGTACGGCGTTGACGTCAACCCCACCGCGGTGCAGCTGGCGCGGCTCTCGCTGTGGCTGGCCACGCTCGCGCCCGATCGCCCCCTCTCGTTCCTCGACCACCGCCTGCTCGTGGGCGACAGCCTCGTCGGCGCGTCGCTCGACGACGTGGCGCGGCGGCCCTTCCCGGGCGGCCGGCTGCGCGGCCCGGCCGCCGGGACTGGCACTCTGCCCCTCTTCGGCGATGGGGATGCGGAGGCAGCGGTGCGGACCGTGCTTCCGTCCCGCCTGAAGCTGGCGTCCGAGCCGGACGACTCGGTGCAGGCCGTGCGCGAGAAGGAACAGGTGCTCGCCTCGATGGAGGGGCCGGCGTCACCGCTGGCCCGGTGGAAGCTGGTCGCCGACGCGTGGTGCGCGCTCGCCTTCGGCCTCGACTCGGGTGAGCGGCCGCCCCCGTCGCTGTTTACGGCGCTTGCCGACCGGCTGGCCGGCCGGGCTTCCCCGCTGCCGGTGCTCGAAGCCGACCGGTGGATGGCCGAGGTGTCGCGCACGGCGAGGGCGCATCGCTTCTTCCACTACACGCTCGAGTTCCCCGAGGTGTTCTTCGACGAGTCGGGACAACCGCGCGCGGACGCCGGCTTCGACGCCGTGCTCGGCAACCCGCCGTGGGACATGATCCGCGACGACTCGGGCGCAACCGGTGCCGCGCCGCTTCATGCCGGCGACGCGGCCGGCGATGCCGGCGGCCAACGGGCGGGCAGAAACTCTCCGGCGGCCAGGCTGGCCCGTTTTGCACGCGCCTCGGGCGTGTACCACCTGCTCTCCGACGGCCACAGGAACCGCTTCCAGCTGTTCGTCGAGCGCGCGGTCTGCCTGGCACGGCGCGGCGGCCGGGTTGGCCTCGTGGTGCCTTCGGGGTTGCTGACCGACTGCGGCTGCGCACCCCTCAGGCGGCTGCTCGTCGATCGCTGCGAGGTGGACGGGATGGTCTGCTTCGACAACGCCGGCCGGATCTTCCCGATCCATCGCAGTGTCCGGTTCGTGGCCTTCACGGCCACCTCGGGCGTGCCGGCCGGGCGCCTGCCGTGCCGGGTCGGCGAGCGCGACACCTCAGTGCTCGACCGGATTCCCGACCACGCCGGCGCCGAGCACTTCCCCATCGTCTTCACGCGCGGGTTTTTGGAGCGTGTGTCGGGGGCCGACCTGGCGGTGCCCGACGTGCGCAGTGCCGCCGACCTCGCCCTGCTCGATCGGCTCGTTGCCGCCGCTCCTGCCCTCGGCTCGCCCGAGGGGTGGAACGCGCGGTTCGGCCGCGAGCTGAACGCGACCGACGACAACAGCCTGTTCTGGAAGGGAGCCTCGGGCATGCCGATCGTCGAGGGAAAGCACGTGCACCCGTTCCGGCTCGAGCTGCCGGCCAGCCTCACGCGGCTCCGCCCGGAGGCCGCCGCGGCACTCGGCGCTCGCGGCGCCTGGTTCGCGCGCCCGCGGCTCGCCTACCGCGACGTCGCCTGCGCGACGAACCGGCTGACGTCGATCGCCGCAATCGTCCCGGCCGGGTATGCGACCGTCCACACGGTCTTCTGCCTGAAGACGCGGCTTGCCGAGGCAGACCAGTGGTTCCTCTGCGCAATGCTGAACAGCCTGGTGGTGAACTTCCTCGTCAGGCTGCGCGTGGCGACCCACGTGACCGCCGGCATCGTCGCCCGCCTCCCGGTGCCCCGGCCGCCGAGCCACTCGCCGGGGTTCAGGCGGATTGCGTGGATGGCCCGTCGCCTGGGCGGATCCACCCATCCCGAGCGGGATCGGCGCTACGCGCTGCTCCAGGCCGAGGTTGCGCGGCTGTACGGACTGACGGAGGAGCAGCTGGAGCACGTGCTCGCAGGGTTTCCACTGATCGAGGACGAGACGAAGCGGCAGGTGCGAGCCGCGTGGCGCCCGCCTTCGCACCAGGCGCTGCGGCGCGGCAAGCCTTGAGCCCTGAGCCTCGAGCCCTTAGTATGGCGGCATGCCGGCGCCGTCCATGGCCCTCACCTCGATATTGTTCCTGGGGGGGATCGCGGCAGGAGGGCTTGGATCGCTGCTGGGCCTGGGCGGCGGCGTGTTCCTCGTGCCCCTGCTCGTCCTCGTGATGGACGTGCCGATGCGCGTTGCGGTCGGCATCAGCCTCACCACCATCATCGCCACCTCCAGCGTCACCACGTCGGGCTCGGTCGGCCGCTCGCTGATCAACCTGCGCCTCGGCATGCTGCTCGAGGTGGCCACCACGGTCGGCGGGCTGACGGGCGGGCTGGTGGCCGTGCTCATCTCGCAGAGGCGCCTGCAGCAGCTGTTCGGCGTGGTGGCAGCGGCGGGCGCGGCGATCATGCTGAGCAGACTCGGCAAGCGGAACGTCCTGCTCGACCCGGCGGCCGAGCCTGGCCGTCTCGGCGGGCGGTACTACGAGGAGGAGAGCCGGGGCGTCGTCACCTACCAAGTGAAGCGCCTGCCGCTGGCGCTGTTCGTGTCGCTCGCGGCCGGGAGCGTTTCGTCGCTCCTCGGAATCGGGGGCGGCATGCTGAAGGTGCCGGCCCTCAACGCCTGGTGCGGCGTGCCGCTGCGTGCGGCGGCGGCGACGAGCGCCTTCATGATCGGCGTCACCGCGACGGTTGGCGCCGTCATCTACTACGGGCGCGGCGAGATCGTGCCGTGGATGGCCGCGGCTGCGATCCTCGGCGTGATGGTGGGGTCGCGGGCGGGCTTCCGGATCGGCGCGGCCGCCAGCGCGCGGTGGCTCAAGCTGCTGCTGGCGATCGTGCTCGTGATCGTTTCGATCCTGATGTTCTTGAGGGCTCGATGAGCGCCGGGGAAGGCAGGGAGCTGCGGGCGAACGCCGACGACCGGCTCGAGCGGTGGCTGGGCAAGACCCTGGGCGCGGGCACGATGCTCGCGACGGCGCTGCTCGCACTGGGGTTGCTGCTGCAGTTCGCCGGCGTCGGCGCCGAGGTCTCGGACCGCTTGTCGCGGGCAGGACTGATCGTCCTGATGGCGACACCGGTCGCCAGGGTGCTGATCTCGGTGGCGGAGTACGCGGGACAGCGCGACTGGCCCTTCCTGGCGCTGACGCTCACCGTGCTGGGGATGCTGATGGTCAGCTTCCTCCTTGGCGTGGGGTGAGTTCGGGGTAGAGCAGGGCTTCAGCCCTGCTGACACACCGGCTGGAGCACAACTGTATGCGAATCGCGGTACTGGGAGCTGGCGCGGTCGGCGGATTCTACGGGGCGCGCCTCGCGCGGGCCGGGCACCAGGTGTCGTTTGTGGCCCGCGGCCGCAGCCTCGAGGCCCTCCGATCCAGCGGAATGAGCGTGCGCAGCGACCTGGGTGACTTCGTGGTCTACCCGGCCGCCCAGTCCGATCCCGTCCGGATTGGCACCGTGGAGCTGGCTATCGTCGCCGTGAAGACCTACTCCAACGGCGAGGCGCTGCCGCTGTTGAAGCCGCTCGTCGGCCCCGGAACCATGGTGCTGACCCTGCAGAACGGCCTGGACAGCGCGGCCGAGGTTGCAGCCGTCGTCGGCGAGGGACACGTGCTGGCGGGCACCACCTACATCGGTGTGTCGCTGGAGGCGCCGGGAGAGGTCCTGCACGTCGGAACCGCCCGTCGGATCGTTTTCGGCGAGGCGTTCGGTCCGGCGCGGGTCACCGAGCGGGTCGCACGGCTCGAGGAGGTGCTGCGGGGCGCCGACATCCACGCGGAGGCGGTCGCCGACAGCCGGACGGCGCTCTGGGAGAAGCTCGTCTTCCTGGCGCCGATTGCGGCCCTGACCGCGGCAGCGCGCCTCCCCATCGGACCGCTCAGGTCGAGCCCCGAGTTCCGCGAAGCCGCGTTGCGCGCGATGCGCGAGGTCGAATCGGTGGCGCGAGCCGAAGGGGTCGGGCTGCCCGCCGACGTCTGCGAGCAGAAGATGGCCTACACCGACGCAACCTCGCCGGCGATGCGCTCGTCGCTGATGATGGACGTGGTCGCCGGCAGGCAGACGGAGGTGGAGGCGCTGCTCGGCGGCGTCGTTCGCCGCGCCCGCCAGCGCGGGGTTCCCGTCCCCGCCATGCAGACGCTCTACGCCGTTCTCGCTCATTCCGCCAACGCTGTCGCGCTGCCCGGTGGAGCAAGCTGAGCCAGAGGCGAGCTCGCGAGAGCAGGGTTGAAGCCCTGCTCCACCGGTAAAATGGAGGTTCCCGGAGGAGCCATGCGCTCACGTCTGGCCACGCTCATCGTCGTGGCGATCGTCGCCGGAACCTTCGTCATCGGCTTGATCGTCGGCGCGCAGCGCGACGACGAGACCGGGCCGGTGGACCTGATCGTCCTGAACGGCCGCATCTACACCGCCGACGGCTCGGGACGCTTCGCCGAAGCGCTCGCCGTTCGCGGCAACACCATTCTCCGGGTCGGATCCAACCGCGAGGTGAAGCGGCTTGCGGGCCGCTCGACCGAGACCATCGACGCGCACGGCGCCTCGGTGCTGCCGGGCCTGAACGACGCACACCTGCACCTGGTGAGCGGAGGCCTCGGCCTGCAGCAGGCCAACCTGCTCGACGCCTCCACCCTGGAGGAGATCGGCGCCGCCATCGAGGCCTTTGCCGCCGCCCATCCCGATCGCCCCTGGGTGCTCGGCCGAGGCTGGTACTACACACCCTTCCCCGGAGGCCTCCCCACGCGCCAGCAGCTCGATGCCCTGGTCCCCGACCGCCCCGCCTACATGCGCTGCTACGACGGCCACACGGCGTGGGTCAACACGCTCGCGCTGAAGGCGGCGGGGATCACCCGCGAGACGCCCGACCCGCCCGGCGGAGTGGTTGTGCGCGACCCGGCCACCGGCGACCCGACCGGCGTTCTCAAGGAGGCCGCGCAGGAACTGGTGGCCCGCCACCTCCCCGAGTGGACGCGCGACGATCGCCTCCGCGCCATCGGGGACGCCATCGCGAAGGCCCACGAGCTTGGCGTAACGAGCGCACAGAACGCCGGGGTAGACGAAGCCGAGGTCGAGCTGTACGACGAGCTGCTCAAGAAGGGTGACCTCCAGCTCCGTCTCTACAACGCGATCTCGATCGAGCCGCCGTTCACCGCGGCCGACGCCGATCGCCTGGACGGCCTGTGGAAAAGGCGCCCCGACGACGCGCTGGTCAAGATGGGCGCCGTGAAGCTGATGCTGGACGGGGTCATCGAGTCGCACACCGCTGCCATGCTCGAGCCCTACGCCAATCGCCCGGCCACGGGCTTGCCGAACATGGACGCGGCCACGCTGAACGGCATCGTCGCGATGATGGACCGCCGCGGCTGGCAGGTGCTGGTTCACGCCATCGGAGACGCCGCCGTCCGCCAGTCGCTCGACGCCTTCGAGCACGCCGCCGCGGTGAACCCGGTGCCGGCGCGCGGCCGGCGCCATCGGATCGAACACGTCGAGACGCTGCAGCCTTCCGACGTCCCGCGCTTCGGCCGGCTGGGCGTGGTGGCGGTTCAACAGCCGTTCCACGGGAACCCCAACCCGACGCAGCTCGCGGTCTGGAGCGCCAATCTCGGTCCCGAGCGGGCGTCGAGAGGCTGGGCGCAGCGCAGCATCCTCGACGCGGGCGGGCGGCTCGCGATGGGCACCGACTGGCCCGTCGTCACGCTCGACCCGCGCTACCAGATCAACATGGCGATCAACCGCACGACGCCCGAGGGGACGCCACCCGGCGGATGGCTGCCGGAGCAGCGGTTGACGCTCGCCTCTGCCGTCGACGCGTACACCACCGGCGCCGCCTACGCGTCGTTCGACGAGCGGCGCAAGGGTCAGCTGGTCCCCGGCATGCTCGCCGACATCGTCGTCCTCTCGACCGACGTCTTCGCGAATGCCCCGGAGAAGTTCCTCGACGCGGAGGTCGCGGTGACGATCTTCGACGGCAAGGTGGTCTACCGGAAGACGCAGCCATGAACGCCAAGCCCCCGAAACGACCCGTCCTGCTGGCCGGCTCCTGGGAGGAGTCGGCTACCCCGCTCGACGTCGTCAACCCTTACGACGGGACGGTGGTGGCCTCCACCTTCGCCGCCGGCGAAGCGGAGCTGGAGCGTGCCACGCAGGCGGCCGTGGCCGCGGCGCCCGGCATGCGCCGCCTCGCCGCTTACGAGCGGGCGGAGATCCTCGCGCGGGCGGGTGACGAGTTGCGGCGCCGCCGCGAGGAGATCGGCCGGACGATCGCCGCCGAGGTGGGCAAGGCAATCCGCGACGCGCTGGCCGAAGCCGACCGGGGAGTGCAAACCTTTCAAGCGGCGGCCGAAGAGGCCCGGCGCATCGCCGGCGAGGAGATCCCGATCGATCTCGCGCCGCATGGAAAGGGGCGCCTGGCCTTCACGCGGCGCTTTCCGATCGGCCCGGTGGCGGCCATCTCCCCGTTCAACTTCCCCTTCAACCTCGCCGCGCACAAGCTGGCGCCCTCCATTGCGGCCGGCAACCCGGTCGTGCTGAAGCCGGCGTCGAAGACGCCGCTGTCGGCGCTGATCCTGGCCGAGGCGCTCGACCGGGCCGGCGTGCCAAAGGGCGCGCTCAGCGTGCTGCCGATGTCCCGCGCGACCGGCGAGCGGATGGTGACCGACGACCGCTTCAAGCTCCTCACCTTCACCGGGTCGTCGTCGGTCGGGTGGGGAATGAAGGCGCGCGCGGGCCGGAAGCGCGTCCTCCTCGAGCTCGGCGGCAATGCCGGGGTCGTCGTGGACGAAACGGCCGACGTGGCGCACGCGGTGGCGAGGATCGCCGCCGGCGGCTTCGCGCTGGCCGGACAGAGCTGCATCTCGGTGCAGCGGGTGTACGTGCACCGGCGGCTGTACGAGCGGTTCGCCGCGATGCTGGTCGAGAAGGTCGAGGCGCTGAAGGTCGGCGACCCGCTGGATCCGGCGACCGATCTCGGCCCGATGATCGACGAGGACGAGGCCGGGCGGGTGGACGCCTGGATACGGGAAGCGGTCCGCGAAGGAGCCCGCGTCCTCACCGGCGGGAGGCGGCTGGGGAAGGCGCTCTACGCGCCGACCGTCCTGGTGGACGTGCCCCCGGACGCGAAGGTGTGCGCCGAGGAGGTCTTCGCGCCGCTGGTGGGCCTCTTCCCGTTCGACGATTTCGACCGCGCGGTCGAGGAGGTCAACCGCTCGCCCTACGGCCTGCAGGCGGGCGTCTTCACCAACGACCTCCGCAACGCGCTCGCCGCCTTCGATCGCCTCGAGGTCGGCGGCGTGATGGTGAACGACGTGTCGTCGTGGCGGATGGACGCCATGCCCTACGGCGGCGTGAAGAACTCGGGCCTCGGGCGCGAGGGGCCGCGCTACGCCATCGAGGAGATGACCGAGACGAGGATCGTCGTCTTCGCCCCGTGACACCCGCTCACGGCTTGCTC
>DAOPQX010000038.1:0-16903 GCA_035348395.1 Vicinamibacterales bacterium
TCCGGTGCTCGCGATGGGCGCCTGGCTCACATCGCTCGGCCTCTCGCCGGTCGTGCCCACCACGCTGGCGATCGCCGCCGACCGCCACCACCGATTCGGCGGCACCATCTTCTCGCTGCTCTTCACGATCGGCACCTTCGGCTCGATGTCCTTCCCGCTGGCCCTGGGGGAGCTGTCCGCGGCGGCAGGCCTGCGCCTCGGCATGATGGTGCCGCTCGGCGGAGCGGTGGGGGTGGCGGCGTGCGCGGCGGCGGTACTGAAGGGCAGGAATCGGTAGGCCGCAGGGCGACCACAAGGGTCGCCCCTACGCTTCCATTAGCGCCTCGATCGTCCTCTCGATGACGTGCGGGGGGAAGACGTCGCCCGCCTCGAGGGGCGCGCGGTTCGCGCGCAGCCCCTGCCCCACCTCCAGGAACATCCGGGGCACCGCGATCGCCTGCGTGGCCGTCGTGCCCACCGACGTCTTCTCCAGGAGCGCGTCGATGTCGGCGAAGTCGCGCGCGGCGAGCATCGCCTGCGCGATGCCGGCGAGCAGCAGGTGCGGGTGGGCCGACCCGTCGGGCAGGCGGAACTCCACGGTCTCGGGGCTGACCGACCGCCCCTCGGCGTCGGCGGCGACGATCGGCAGCCGCACCAGCGCCTTCCGGTTGTAGCGCCCCCACGTGACGCTGCTCGGCGCCTCCTTGGCCTGCGTCAGCCGCACGAACGAGGTGGACGTCCGGTTGCCGAAGGCCATCAGCGCGTCCGCGTAGCGCACCAGCCCCGCGATCAGCCACTTGCTCGGTCCCACCAGGCGCCCGTCCGGTTCGCTGTGCTTCTGGTGCACGCCGCCGACCACCGGCGAGAGGTGGAAGTGAAGGCCGCTGCCGGCGTGCCCCTTGCGCAGGATCGGGTCGAACGCGCAGCGCCAGCCCGCCTGGCGGGCGAGGTTCCGGAGCACCCACTGCGCGATCAGCACCGAGTCGGCGGCCTGCGGCAGGGGCTGCAGCGCCAGCTCGATCTCGTGCTGCTCCCAGATCCTCGGGTCCACGTCGTCGGCCTGGATGTAACCGACTTCGCTGTGGCCGTACTTGATCGGGATGCCGGCCTCCGAGAGCAGGACCATCGCCCGGCGCCGCAGCGCCTCGCCGAAGACGAACGGCGAGCTGGCGTGGTAGCCGCGCTCGGCCGCGCCGTAGATGTCGTTCTCCTCGGGGCGCTTGCCCAGAAAGAACTCCACTTCCCCGAGCGCGTGCAGCTCGACGCCGGCCTCGGCCTGCAACCGATCGTGCGCCTTGCGGACGATGGTGTCGGGCGACTCGGGAAGGGGCTGGCCGTCGCGTCCGAAGTGGCCGCAGAAGACCACGAGGGTCGGGTAGGTGGCGAAGGGATCGACGAAGGCGCTGGAAAGGCGCGGCCGAAGCACCAGGTCGGACGCCGTCACCGGGACGCCAAGCCCGCCGAACAGGCTCGAGCCGTCCGCGCGCTCGCCGAACGACAGCACCTCGCGCAGGTGCGGCACGTCGCGCGGCACGAAATCGAGCGTCTTCAGCCAGCCGTCGCCGCCCACGTGCATCAGGCTGATCAGCCGGATGCCGAGGGCCCCGACGACGCCCACGAGGTCGTCGACCGTCCACTCGTCTGGTTCGCGCCCGATCAGGCGGGACAGCCGGCAGGCGGGCAGGGGATGGACAGGGGCCCCGGTTTCAGCGACGCGGGTCGACAGCGCTTCGGTCATGGCCGGATCGGCTCCAGGTGTCGAGGGATGAGAAACGGCGCGGGGGAAGCCATTATAGGCCAGGGCGTCAGCCGAAGAGCGCGATCCTGGCCAGGCGCAGGGCGGTGCGCGGGAACCGTGAGAGAACGCGGCGGCGTGCGGCGGCGTACGGGATGGCGCCCATCGCATATCCGATGATGGCCTGCGGGAGGTCGCCGTGATTGCCGGCTCCGCGCACCACCGAGGCGATGCGCTGCGAGTCGCGGAACAGGTACTTCTGTATGAGGCGGGCATCGCGCAGCTCGGCGCCGATCTCCCGCTTCCAGGCGCGAACGTAGTGGCGCGCCGCCTGGCCGCGCCGTTCCGGCCCGCCCGTTCCAAGGGCCGCGAGGATGGCGCCGGCCGCAAGCTCCCCGGTGACCATCGCGTAGTAGATCCCTTCGGCCGTGTAGGCGTTCACGAACCCGCCGGCGTCTCCGGCCACGAGCACGCGCCCGGCGGCGGTCCGCCCGATCGGGCCCCCGACCGGGATGTGGCAGGGTGTGAAGTGCTCGCGCGTCGAGGCTCCCTCCAGCACGCCCCGCGCAACCAGCTCGCTCACGAAGCCGCGCTGGAACTCGTACGGCGGCAGCCGCACCTGCTCCTTGAAGCACGACAGCAGGCACCCGATTCCAACGTTGACGTGGCCCTGCTTCGGGAACACGTACCCGTAGCCGTCGGCGCCGCCGTGGCCATACGCCACCCACAGCGTCGCCGGATCGGTGGCGCGAAGGCGGGCGTCGGGCGCCTCCTCCATCATGTCGAGAGCGACGGCCTCGCCGTCCCAGCCCTGGTGCAGCCCCAGGCGCCGCGTGACGATGCCGTTCACGCCGTCGGCAGCCACCACGTACCGCCCCACGAACTCGCGGCCGTCGCGCGTCTGCACGACCACCCGGTCATCGTCAGCCCCCACCTGGGAGACCCACGCCTCCTCGCACAGCTCGGCGCCTGCCTCCACCGCGAGGCGCGCCAGCAGTTCGTCGAACTCGAGCCGCCGGACGAGGAGCACGGCCGGCCGCTCGGATGTCAGGACGATGTGGTGACCGTCGCCGGCCTCGAGGTAGAGACGGGAGACCCAGTGGGTGGGGATGCGGGGCAGCGCGGCCTCCAGCCACGGGAAGCGCGAGAGGGCGCGCGTGGTGATGCCGCCGCCGCAAGGCTTGTTGCGCGGAAAGCGGGCGCGCTCGAGGAGGCAGACACGCGCTCCGCCGGCGGCGAGCCCGCGAGCGGCAGCCGCCCCGGCAGGGCCCGCGCCGACAACGATCGCGTCGAAGACCGACACGACGGCATTGTAGCAAGGCGGCTCAAGGCTCACGGCTTCAGCCTCAAGGCTCAGGGCTTGAGCCGTGAGCCATGAGCCGTGAGCCTATTTCAGGCTCAAGAGGTTCGCCAGCAGCTGATATGCCCCCGGCGTCCCGGCCGGGAGCTGGCGCCACAGCCCGAGGCCCAGGTAGATCCACCGCCCCTTGCCGACGCGCGCCTCGACCAGTGCGCCCGTCTTCACACCGGGGTTGTGCGGGAACGGATCCTCCAGGCTGACCAGGTCGGCATAGCGCGGATCCTTGTCTGGTGCCAGGAAGTACAGGCCGCGCTCCTGCACCCATCCTGCCCACGCGTCCTCGCCGATGCGGTTGGGGCTGTTGAACACCGGGTGATCGGGCACGAGCACCTGGACCGGCGCCTCTTCCCCGGTCACCCGGTTCGAGCTGACCTTCGCCGGGTAGGGCCCGTACTGCGCCTCGTTGAACTCGAACTTGTTGTACTGAACGATCAGCGTTCCGCCAGCCTGCGCGTACTGGAGCAGCCGGCGGTTGTTCGCGCGCAGGTCGGCGCGCCGCTCGTAGGCGCGAACGCCGGTGACGATGGCGTCGTAGCGCGAGAGGTCGCCCCACGCGAGATCGTCGGCACCGAGCAGGGTCAGCTCGACTCCCAGCTGCTCGATGGCGGGCGGCACCTGGTCGCCCACGCCCATCACGTAACCGACGCGAAGCCCCGGCTTCACCTTCACATCGATCGCCTTGATCGACGTCTCGGCCTCGACGACCCGGTGTCGCCGGTTGACGTGCGGGTACTCGATCACCTGGTAGCCGGCCGAATACGTTCCGCCATCGTCGGCGACGCGCGCCCGCACGGTGTAGCTGCCCGGCGCCACGCTGGCAGGCGGCGTCACGAGGAAGCGAACCGTCTCGGTTTCGTCCTCGCGCGCGAAGTCCACGGGCGAGGCCGCCGGCTCGACGATCCACCCGTTAGGGGCCTCGAGCGAGACGCTTGCCTTCGCGGCCCCGCGGGTTCCGTTGGTCACCGCGACCCGAAGCCCGCGCGTCGAAGGCGAGGCCTCGCCTGCCGTCTGCTGCGATCCGGCCGGGACAACCGCGATGTCGGGCGTCATGACGACCGAGTAACGGGGGACGACGAGCATCTCCGCGCGCTTCTCGCCGCTGAAGATGTTCCCCTCGTAGCGGAACCTCACCGGGAGGTCGGCCGCGACCGTCGTTCCGCCCATCGACAGGTCGAGCCGCGCCCGGAACGGCGTCGGCGCGAACGGCAGGCCGAAGGGGACACCAGGATCGAACTCGTAGCGGGCGGTTCCGGGAATGGGCCGCCAGTAGGGCGTCGTGAGCCGCGCGCTTGCCGGGATGCCGAGGGCCGAGGCGCAGCGGTAGATGGCGGCCGGCTTCAGCTCCTCTGCCGGGCAAGACGACTCACCATCGAAGCCGAAAAGCTTGACCGCCTCGACGCGGACGGGCGAACCGCCGCGGTTGGCGACGATGGCCTGCACGTTCACCGGCTGGCCCGGCACGACCAGCCCATCGTCGGCCAGCAGGTCGATGCGCAGCGCCTGGGCGATGAGCAGGGCTTCCTGGAACTCGTCCTGCTCGCGCGCCAGGCGGAAGTCGATCTCGAAGGCCGCGGCCGGATCGAGCCCAAGCGCCTGCAGCCTGCCGCGAAGCTCGCGGATGGCAGAAAGCCCAGAAGCCAGCGGGGCGACGGCGGCGTCCATCCCGGCGCTCTCGAATGCGCGGCGCGCCTCGCCGGCTCGCCCCGCGATTGCGGCCAGCGCGGAGGTCAGAGCCGCGGGCGGCGTACCGGCGACGTACTGCGCGAGGCCGGGCAGCGTGGTGTCGATGCCGTCGAAGAGCGAAGCGTCCTTGCGGTCGACGCCGCCGGGAAGCGAGGTGTCGCCGAGGCGGTAGCGCGAGGTCTGGCCCCCGGGCAGCGGCAGCAGCTGCCCCATGCCCTGGCACTTGTGATAGCTGCGCGCCTCGCCGCCCACCTCCGCGTAGGTGGCGCCCAGCTCCGGGTCGTAGACGTCGGTGACGACAGGCAGCAGCGTCACGCCCTGGGGCGGCGGCGGCTCGCCTCGGAAGCCGTAGCTGCCGGTGTAGTACAGCTTGCGCGCCTGCCACGGGCGCAACCCCTCGCGGATCTGTTCGGGGAAACGGGCCGGGTCCGCGGCGGCCCGGAAGGCCTCGCCCGTGATGCGGGCCTGGGCCTGGTGATGCTCACCTCCGCCCTGGCCGTCGGGCCGCATCGTGAGGACGACGTCCGGGCGCAGCGTCCGGATCATCCGGACGTAGTCGGAGAGGACCTCGTCGCGCCCCCACTTCTCAAACGTCTCGTCCACGCTGAACGAGTAGCCGAAGTCGATCTGGCGGCCGAAGTACTGCTCGGTGCCGTCGAAGCGGTGCACCTGCTCCAGCTCGCTGGTGCGCAGAACGCTCAAAGCCTCGAACAGCTCGGGGCCGATCTCGTTCTGGCCGCCGGTGCCGCGCGTGGCGGTCAGCAGCGTGGTCCGATAACCCTGGCCCCGATCGAGCATCGCGAGCAGCGCGCTGTTCTCGTCGTCCGGGTGGGCGACCGTCTGCAGGACGGTGCCGACGTTGCCAAGCTGGCGCAGCGCGATGGCGAGGGCCGCCCGGCCGCCCTCTGGCGCCGGGCCGCGGGGCTGGGTGGCGAGGGGGGTGACGACGGCCGCCGCGGCGGCGGCGGTCAGGAACGCGAAGACTCTGCGATTGGCCACGAGGGAAATTCTATATCCTCCTGATTACCATCACCGTCTCGTCGTCGGCCCGCTGCGACCGGCCGCGGAAGTCGCGGGCGTGAGCGACGCAGCCGGCGACCAGTTCGGACGAGGATTGATCGAGCCAGCCGGCGAGCATCTGCGTGAGGCGCTCCTCGCCGTACGGCTCGCCGTCCTGGTTGACGGACTCCGTGATCCCGTCGGTGTAGAGCACCAGCGCGTCGCCGGGCGCGAGGTCGATGGCCTCCACGCGAAACTCCTCGATGCAGAAGAGGCCGATCGGGACGCCGTGCGCCTGGAGCGGCGTGGCCTGGCCATTCCGCAGCAGGAGCGGCGGGCAGTGGCCGGCGTTCGACAGCTCGACGCGCCCGGAGGGCGACAGCCGCGCGCAGACCAGCGTGGCGTAGTGGCTCTCCATGGTGCTCTCGCAGAACACGCGGTTGGCCCGGTCGAGCACCTGCGGGAGCGGGAGGTCGAGGCCGGCGAGCGTCCTCGCGGTGGCGTGAAGGTGGGCCATCAGCATGGAGGCGGCCACACCCTTCCCCGAGACATCTCCGAACAGCACGAGCAGGGCGCCGTCGCCGGCGGGCGGGCTGACGATGTCGCAGTAGTCGCCGCTGACGGGGCCGAGCGGGCGGTACTCGTAGGCGATCTCCCATCCCTGGTGCACGAGCAGCCTGGGCGGCAGCAGCCCCCGCTGCACGCGCCCGGCCAGCTGAAGGTCCTGCTCGAGGGCGCGGGCCTCGTCGCGGCTCAGGTGGTCGAGGCAGAACCGGGTCAAGGGATCGGCGGCGAGGCGCTCGGGCTCGATGGCGTCGCCACAGGTTTCGCACCGGCCGTAGCTTCCCACCTCGACCCGCTCGAGCGCGCTGTCCACCTCGCGCAGCAGGTGCTCGATTTGCGGAACCGCCATCCCCGCCTCGATGACGCTCTCGAGGCGCCGGCGGCGGTCCATCAGCTCCTGGCGGGCTTCGCTTGGCGACATTCGGGTACCCCCTTGTCAGTGTACCGCACGGGAGAGCTCTGGCAGTCCAGGAAGTCCCGAAGTCACGAGGTCACGAAGTCGGCTGGTCAAGTCCACGAAGTCCTGGAGTCCGGACTGACGGCTAGACTAGAACTGGAAGTAGATGAAATCCAACGACGTGTAGCTGCGGAGAACGAGGATCGCGGCGAACATCACGCCGGCCAGCGCGCCCTGGCCCAGCACGCGGCCGAACCGGACGTCCGGCTCGTCGCGATCGACCGCCGCGGCCAGGTCGGATGGCACGAACCGCACCCACAGGCTCTGGACCCACAGCGGGATCGAGTACAGGAAGGCCAGGAGGAAGAGGTAGACGCCGGCCTGGTGCTGCAGCTGCGTGGACTGGAACGGGCTCAGCCAGAGGTCGCGCCAGATCATCGACAGCTCGGGTTCGCGGAAGATGAGCCAGCCGACGTTGGTGAGCGCGAACATGCCGGCCCACTGGAAGGGGCGGAGGTACTTGCGCACGCGCCGCCGGGGGCGCCAAGCCGAGGCGGACGCGCGCGCGATCACGAGCAGCAGCCCGTGGTATCCCCCCCAGATCACGTAGTTCCAGCTGGCGCCGTGCCAGAGGCCCGACAGCAGGAAGGTGAGCAGGGTTGCCGCGGCGTAGATCCGCAGATCGGCACGCAGGCCGAACCGCCTTCCCTCGTCCACGCGCCGGGAGAGCGCGAAGCTGAGCGGGAAGAACACGTAGTCGCGGAACCAGGTGGTGAGCGAGATGTTCCAGCGCTTCCAGAAGTCGGTGGGCCCCGTGGCCAGGTAGGGGTGGTCGAAGTTGTGGACCAGGTCGAACCCGAGCCACTTGGCGGTGCCGCGCGCGATGTCGGCGTAGGCCGAGAAGTCGGCGTAGATCTGGATGCAGAAGGCGAAGACACCCGCCCAGAGCATGTAGAAGTCGGGCTCGGCGAGCGCGAACACCTTGTTCGCGATGACGCCGACGTTGTCGGCGATCACCAGCTTCTTGAAGAACCCCCAGGCGATGAGAAGCGTCGCGTCGCGAGCGGAGGACGCCGAGAAGCGGCGCTCGCGCTCGACCTGCGGCAGGAGGTTGGTGGCCCGCATGATCGGGCCGGCGACCAGGTGCGGAAAGAACGAGACGAACACCATCATGTTCAGGAAGCCGTGCCTGGCGTGCGTGTGGCCCCTGTACACGTCGATGGTGTAGCTCATCGACTGGAACGTGTAGAACGAGATCCCGACCGGCAGGAAGATGTCGACCATCGGGCGCGACAGCTCCCAGCCGAAGAGGGCGGCGGAGGCGACCACGTTGTCGGCGAAGAAGCCGAAGTACTTGAAGAAGCCGAGCAGGCCGACGTTGCTGACGATGCTGAACCAGAGGAAGCGCCGCCGGTGCGCCGGCCAGCGCTCGATGCCGACGGCCGACCAGTAGTCCACGAAGGTCGTGGCGAAGATCAGCGCCAGGAACCAGGGGTGGATCCAGCCGTAAAAGGTGTAGCTGGCCACCAGCAGCAGCACGTTCTGCCAGCGGTGCGGCAGGCGCCAGTACAGCGCCACGGTGACGGCGAAGAAGCACACGAAGGTCAGGCTGTGGAAGATCACTGGAACAGCCCCGGATTGCGCCGCACGAGCAGCTCGGTGGTGTGCTTCTCCTTGTCGCGCCGGATGTGATCGCCGTCCCGGTAGATCGACAGCGGCAGCTCGGGGTCGCCCCACTCGTCGTGGAAGTACGCGCCGTTCGCCTCGAGATACTGCTTCAGCTTGCGGGTGTACTCCTGCAGCTCGGGCGACTGCCGGGGCGGCCGGTTCCCTTCGGGGCGCCGCTGGACGCGGATGAACGCGAGGCGCGTCGAGTTCTCCCTCGCCAGCTTCAGCAGCTCCGGCAGCACCGAGCGCGGGAGGTTCCTGTCGAAATCGAGCCGCTCGAGGTCGGCCTCGCCGATGTCGGCGGCGGCCATCTCGCGCAGCCCTTCGAGGTTGAAGATCTCGTTGTTCATCCGGTCGAGCAGCTCGCGGCGCGCTTTCGGGCGCGAGGCGGCGAGCGCGACCGGCGCCCGCTCGAGGAGCGGCAGGAGCCACGCGCGCACCCGGTCGTACTGGTAGGCGTCGCGGAGCCAGGCGTGCACCCGGAAGAAGGTTCCCTGCGCATGCTGCGCCACGATCCGGTCGAGCTCGGGCTCGCGCTGCAGCGCGACCCGGTCGAGGTGCTGCGGATTGAGCCGGAACATCGGGTCGGTCAGCATCCAGTCGCGGAAGTAGAAGATCACCGCCCGCGGCCTGATTCCCGACGCCACCACCCAGTTCTTGTAGGCGAGGTACCAGTAGGCCGAGGCGCTGGCCGGCTCGTAGATCGGCACCACCAGGCGCCCGGTGAGCTTCGCCAGGTACCGGTGGTCCACGCGCGTCCCGGCCATGGAGTCGCCGATCACCAGGTAGGCGGGGTTCACGTTGCGGAGCCCCTCGACCGCGCTGCCGACGAAGGGCCGGCGCGGCCCGGGCGCGAAGGCCGAGGGCAGGTAGCTCTCCGGCTGCTTCCCGGTGGCGGTGAAGGCGTTGACGGCCCGGAGGCCAAGAGGCAGCACGGCCGCGAGCGCGGCGAGCAGCAGCAGCGAGGCCACCGGGCGGACGAGCGCCCTCCTCCGTGAGGCCGCGGCCTGGCGGTCGAGAGTGGACGCGCCTGCGGCCACTACGGGCACGGTCTGCTGAATGGAGCCTGGATCCTGTGTCACGTGCTGTCGCGGTTGCCGGCGGGTCCCGGCAAGACGCGCATTGTACAACAGCGGGAATCGGGATTCGGTGCGTGTGCGGGGATCAGTCGGTCAGGCTCGCAGCGGTCGTACGGAGGAGGAGCGCGACGAGCTGCGACTGACGGCGGGTGTCGGTCTTCGACAGGACCTGCTTCACTTGCGTGCGGACGGTCTCGAGGCTCGTACCGCAGGCCGAGGCGATCTCGTGCGGCGACATCCCTCTGACCAGGAGCTCGGCGACGCGGGCCTCGGCCGGAGTCAGGCCGTACAGGCACCTGAGGGCGGGGCCGAGGTGCGCGGACGGTGGCGATTCCGAGGGATCACCGAGGAAGAGGGCGGCCGCCGCGCGCGCCTCCATCGAGGGCGGTGACGAGGCCAGCGGAGCCACCACCACGTCCAGCGGGCGAGGGTTCCCCCTGCGCGGAACGGCCATCGCCCCCCCGGACCGCGGGTCGCCGTCCGGGCCGGCGCCCGTGGCCCGGGCGATGAGCCGGCGCAGCTCCGCCGTGAGCGAAGGGGTGGCCGCCAGCAACTGCTCGCGCTCGATCGCCAGGCCGTCGCGCGAGCCCAGCAGCCTCCGGGCCGACTCGTTCGCGAAGAGCACCTTCCCGCGCCGATCGACGAGAACCACCGCTCCCGACAGCCGGTCCAGCGCCGCCTCGCACCAGCGGGCGCGCGTTTCCAGCCCCTCGGTGCGCCGCCGGATGGCCGCGGCCTGCTCGAGGTGAGGGAGAAGCGCCTGCAGGAACTGCAGGTCCTCATCGGAGAACTGAGGGTCGCCCGGTTCGCGGAAGACGCTGAGGTTGAGAGCGACGCCCTCTTCCACGGCGAGTGTCGCCGCCAGCGCGTGCGACACCGCGTTCGGCCGCAGGAAGTCGTTGTAGAACTCGCTGGCGAGCAGCACTTCGCGCCGGCACATCATCTCGCTGGTCCGAGCGACGCCGGGACGCAG
Source organism: Vicinamibacterales bacterium (assembly GCA_035348395.1). Taxonomy (GTDB): domain Bacteria; phylum Acidobacteriota; class Vicinamibacteria; order Vicinamibacterales; family Fen-181; genus JARKSS01. Next base: position 10,438 of record DAOPQX010000038.1, read on the forward strand.
GAGCCTCCGTCCTTGGGCGAGCCAGATGTTCCTGGCCGCGTAGTACTGCCGGTAATCCTCCAGCACGCCCTCGTCGTAGCCCCGGGCGCAGACGATGGACCGGTGGCCGGCGTCGGACGGGTCGACGGGATGCAAGAAGAGAATGGGGCGCGAAGCCTGGGCCGCGCGCGCGACCGCATCCAGGAATGCAGACCACTGCGCCGGGTCGGTCGCGGCTGCGTACGACAGCGCAACGAGGGCGAGGAGCTCTTTCTCGCTCGGCATGCCTCCACCGGCTTCGGATGAAGGGGGCCGCAGTTGTATGGGGTGAACCCACTGGGCAGTATACTGCCCGCAGGGCAATCCGCCAGATGAAAGCGATGATTGGATGAGCTTGGGAGCCTTGCTCGTCATCCACGGCTCGCTGGTCGCCGACGGGTGTGTCCCGCTGCTGGACCAGCCCGCGCTTCGCGATCGCGTCCGGCCGATCGTCTATCACCGGCGCGGCTACGACGGGGTGGCCTGCAGTGACTTTGGCATCGAGGCGCAGGCAGAAGACGCAGTCCTTGCCCTTAGGGCGTCAGGCCTCCCCCGTGCGCACGTGCTGGGGCACTCGAGCGGCGCGTCGATCGCGCTGCAGCTTGCGGTGGCTCATCCCGGGGCGGTTCGCTCGCTGATCCTGGTCGAGCCGGCCATCGTGGGCGCGGTGGCCGCTGCCGGCGAGGTGGCTGCCGCGCTCTCGGGGATCCTCCCGCGATACGCGGAGGGCCGGCATGCCGAGGCAGTGGAGGCGCTGCTCTCCTACTGCAACCCTGGCGGTTACCGCGAGGCGCTCGAGGGGCGGCTGGCGCCGGGTTGGTTCGAGCGCGCGGTAGCGAGTTCCGCCGTCTATTTCGAGGGCGAGCTGCCGGCGCTGGCCGCCTGGTCGGTCACCCGCGACGCCGCCGCGCGGATCACCGTGCCCACGCTGCTGGTGTGCGGCGCCGACAGCCCACCGGTGTTCCACCAGACGCAAGCCCTGCTCGCCGCCTGGCTGCCGTGCGCCCGCACGGTCACGATCCCCGGCGCAGGTCACCAGGTGCCGACCGCCGCGCCGGAGGCGCTGGCGGAGGCGATCGTCTCGTTCCTCACTTGACCTTCACCGACCGCCCTTCCCGCTGCGCGCGAGCGAGTACTACAACGACTTCCTCCGGCCCAAGGACATCATCCACGCGATCGGCGGGTGCATCTGGCGCCGCCCGGACAAAGCATGCGTGCTGTCGGTGTTCCGTGGACACCACGAGAAGCCGCACGACGAAGCGGAGGTTGCCCTGCTCAGGGCGCTCCTCCCGCATGTCGCCCAGGCTCTCGCCATTCAGGCGAAGACGGCGGACCTCGAGTCGAGGGCACGGTGGGGCGAGGAGAGCCTCGAGCACCTCCAATCGGGGTGATCGTCGCCTCCGCGGAAGCCCGCGTCCTCTTCGCCAACCGGGCGGCCCGCCGTGTGCTGGATCGCCGCGACGGGCTGCGGCTCGAAAACGGTACGCTGCGTGCCGCGACGCCCACCCTGAACGCGTCGCTGCGCTCCTGGTTGCCGATGCCGCGACGACCAGCAACGGGAACGGGACCTCCTCCGGGGGAGCCCTCCCGATCGGACGCGCCTCGAGCGCCAGGCTCCTCGACGTAGTGGTGTGCCCGTTCCGCTCCCCGGCGCTCCTCGGACGCGGCGCCGCCATCGTGTTCGTCAGCGACCCGGACGCCCAGCCCCGGTCGCTGAACGGCGCGCTGCGGCGCCTGTACGGCCTCACCCATGCCGAGGCACGGGTCGCGGAGCGCCTGTGTTGCGGGGAGAGCCTGGAGGAGATCAGCGACGACACGGCCACGAGCCTCAACACCGTGCGAACACACGTGAAGCGCGCGTTGATGAAGACCGGCACGACGCGCCAGGCTCAGCTGGTGGCGCTGGCGCTTGGGTTGGCGGCCAGCCCCGACCCCTCCCAACCTCAACCAGACCGCTGACCCGCCGCCGCCTCCTCCTTCGCCCATACACCAAACGGGGGATGCGAGGCGGCTGACGCCTCTCAATACTCGGTACTCCCGGGGGGATCGGATGTGGGTGGCCATGGCCCCCGTGCAGGCGGACAAGACCGCTGAGGCAATGGCCGAGCTGTCCAAGGAGATTCGGTCGGCAGTGGGGGATCGGCCACTGACCGCGGAAGAGGTCTCCGAGTCGCGCGATCGGCAGATCCGGTCGCTCGCGGGCAGGTGGGAGACAGCTCACGACGTCTTCCATGCGCTGGACGAGATCGTGACCCTCGGTCTCCCGGACGACTACTACGCGGCGTATCCGAAGAAGTTGCGGGCGGTCACGCCTGAGACGGCCAATTCCGCGGCGAAGAAGTTCATCCACCCGGATCAGCTGGTGTGGGTGGTGGTAGGCGATCGCCAGAAGATCGAGCCCGTCATCCGGGCCTTGAACCTGGGCGAGGTGCAGCTTCTCGAGCCAGAGGGTGCCGCGCTGACAGCGCGCGCTCAGGAGGGTGCGAAGGTTCGCTGAGCGGCACGCGCCGGGCGTGATCGGGGTGGCCCTCTATCCCTCCGGAAACCACTTCAGCCGGTCGCGGAGCCCCACCACCTCGCCGATTACGACGATGGCGGGGGCCTGGATGCCGGCGGTGGCGGCCTCGTCGGCGATGCGCGAGAGCGGCGCCGTGATCGTGCGCTGGGCGGTGGTGGATCCGTTTTCGATCACCGCCGCCGGGCACGAGGGGGACCGGCCGTGCGCCAGCAGTGAGCCGGCGACGTCGGCCAGACTGGCGATGCCCATGAAGATGACCAGCGTCGCGGAGCTTGGGCCATAGAGCGACCAGTTCACCGGTGTCGGCTTCGATTCGCACTGCTGCCCGGTGAGGAACACCAGCTCCGAGGTGTAGCCGCGGTGGGTGGCGGGGATGCCGGCGCAGGCCGGCACCGCGGTGCCGGCGCTGACCCCTGGGACGATTTCGTACCGGACCCCGGCGGCCGCGAGCACCTCGGCCTCCTCGCCCCCGCGCCCGAAGACGAACGGGTCGCCCCCCTTCAGTCGGACGACCGTGCGCCCGGCCCGCGCTTCCTCGACGATCAGCCGGTTGATCGCGTCCTGCGCCAGCACGTGCGGATCGTCGCGCTGTCCGGCCACGAACAGGCGCACGCCCGGCCGGCAGTGCTCGAGCAGGGCCCGGTCCACGAGCGCGTCGAACACGACGGTGTCGGCGCCGCGCAGCAGTTCCAGGCCGCGCAGCGTCAGCAGGCGCGGGTCGCCCGGCCCGGCGCCCACCAGGTAGACCGTCCCGACGTTCGAACCATCCCCACCGCTCATGTCAGCTGGCCGCCGTCCTAATGCCACTCCCACTCGATGAAGCCGGGCTTCACGTCGGTCATCGCGTTCACGATCAGCTCGGCGAGGCCGCCGTAGAGGATGCGGTGCTTCTTCCACAGCCCGTAGTACTCGATCGCGTCGCGGAACTGCCCCTTGCAGTTGCTGCACGGCGCGCAGATGTACTTCGGGATCGACGGATCGAGGCAGTCGGCGAAGGCTTCGAGCGCCTGCTCCACCTTCTTGCGCCCGGACACCTGCAGCCGCCAGTCGCGGAAGTTGTGCCCGCTCATGATGGCGAAGCCGCTCCCGCCGCCGCAGCAGTAGTTGTCGACCCCGTGCGGCGCCATCTCGCGGAACTGAGGACAGATGGCCCGCAGGATCTCGCGCTGCGGCTCCACCACCCCCATCAGCCGGACGACGTTGCACGGGTCGTGGAGCGTCACCGGGAAGTCGTTGCGCGACGGGTCGAGCTTCAGCCGCCCGCTCGCCACGATGTCGCGGAACAGCGTGAGGCAGCTCTCGCGGGGGATGTCGAGATCGCCGGAGAGCACCCTGTCGGCCACCACCGCCAGCGCCTTGTGCGCGTGGCCGCACTCGCCGAGGACGATCTTCCTCACCTTCAGCTTGCGCGCCGCCTCCGCGTGCCGGATCGCCACGCGCGCGAACTGCGCGTCGTCGTACCAGAGGCCGTAGTTGATCGAGTCGTAGCCGGCCAGCTCGGACGACATCGTCCACGAGATGCCGGCGGCGTTCAGGATCACCGCGAAGGCGCCCGGGTTCTCGGGCCACGCCATGATCTCGCCGGCGTTGTGGACGAGCAGGACGTCGGCGCCCTCCACGTCCCACGGCGTCTTCACCTCGAGGCCCGTCTTCTCGCTCACGTCCTCGTCGACGAACTCGACGTTGTCGCGGACGACCACCGGCGTCATGCCCGTCGACGAGCCGGCGCTGAGCTGCAGCATCGACCCGTTGTCGTGCAGCTCCTTCGGCGCGATTCCCAGCTCCTGGCTGAAGAGCTTTCGCAGTTCGTGAGCCACCAGGCCGTTGTCGGCGCCGATCGGGCAGGCCTGGGCGCAGCGGCGGCACAGGTTGCAGCGGTAGCTCAGCTCGGCGAGGCGTGCGACGAGCGGCCAGTTGAGGGTGATGTCGCCGTGCAGCCAGGCCGCCAGCAGGCCGCCGTTCTTCACGTGCTTGAAGTAGAGGCGCCGGAGGATCTCGGCCCGGAAGGTCGGCCGGTAGATCTCCTCCCCGCCGCTGGCCTCGAAGACGTGGCACGCCTCCGCGCACGTCTGGCACTTCGCGCAGTGCTCCATCGTGAGCACCAGCGGCTCGAGGAACGTCCAGTTGTTCTCGCGCTCGAACAGCTTGTCGAGCCCCGCGAGGAAGCGCTCCACGAGCGCGCGCTCCTCGTCCGGCCCCGCCGGCACGGGGAGGTTCAACGCGAGGGTGCCGTCGAGCGCCCCGTCGAACCGCTCGCGCGCCTGGTCCGACAGCGGCGCGAACGGGGGCCGCGTCCCGGAATCGTCGAGCGGCGGCGGCAGCGGAGCGAGCGGCGCGCGGTCCACGCGCGTCACCTCCTCGCGGTCGCGGCGGGCGAGATCCGACAGCCGGGTGGGGCCGCTCATCGCTGCCCTCGCCGCGGGGGCGTCCCCGCCACGACGTCGCGCCAGGTCTTCGTCCCGTCCGCCTGGACGTGGGACGCCGACCAGGTGGGGCGGTACGTGAGGTATTCGGTCATCTTCGCGCGCACCCGCTCGCTCGTGGGCCCGTCGTCCCACCGGACGTTGTGATAGGTGAACCACTTCCCCACGAAGTGCGACATGTGGGTCAACGGGATGTAAGCGGCGGTGAGCGACGCGAGTGCGAGGCCGGCGGCGAGCGCCGGGTGCAGCGGCGCCGCGGTGTCGAAGCGCGCCACCCGCGCCGCCACCAGCAGGGATGGCGCAGGCTCCAGGAGGAAGCCCAGGCCCGCCAGCGGCAGCACGCCGGCGAAGAGCGCAAGGTTGAAGTAGTCGGCCGGCGCCGAGTAGGCCGCCAGCTTCGGGTCGGTCAGCCGCGCGTGCAGCAGCGCCAGCGCGCCGCCGGCGCTCAGGACGACCCCCGCGGTCCCCAGGAGGTCGCACGCCGCGGTCAGCGCGTTCGCCGCCCCGTCGCCGAGCGGGACACCGGCCACGTCGAGCAGCGCGCCCGCCGCGAGCAGCGCGCACGCGGCCGCAACCAGGTAGAGTCCGAGGTGGAAGGGGTAGGAACGGTACCAGAGCCGGCGGTTGTGCTGGCGAAGTCCGGCCAGCAGCAGCATCTCGGGAAGCATGTACGCCAGCTCGCCCAGCAGGTGCCTCCGCTGCGGCCGGGTCCACCACTCCAGCTCCTCGTACCGCGAGCCGCCGTGTGCGGCCCGCTCGGGCGCCTCGTGGGGAACGGGGTACAGCTCCCAGCGCAAGTGCACGGGGGCCCGCGCGTAGCGCACCGCCCGTGCCGCGGTTGCGGCGGCGAACACCCCGAGGCCCAGCCAGATGAGAAGGAAGGTAAGGACCGTCACACGCACCCGGTCGGCTTCGGCAGGCCGGCCACCTTGCAGGCGCCCTTCGCAGGCCCCGACGGGAACATCTCGTAGATCTGCGCGAGCTTGAAGCCGGTCTCCTTGCAGAGCTTCCGGATCATCGGGGCCATGCCGGCCTGGAGGTAGTACTCGCGGAGGTAGTTCACCACCTTCCACTGCTCCTCGTTCAGGCCGCTGATGCCCTCTGTCGTGGCGAGATCCTCCGCCACCTCCCGGTTCCAGATCCCCGGGTCCTCGAGGAACCCGTCGTCATCCACCGCGTACGTCCGCCCGTTCAACACGATCGTGGCCATAACCTGAACCTTGGGGGCCTGATCACCAAATGGGGCCGTACCGGAAGTGTGACGTTCTTCACCTTTCCGGTACGGCCCCCGAGACTGTGACGTCTTTCACCTTCCCGGTACGGCCCTCGCCGAACCCTTTCCTACGTCGTCTTCGTCACCTTCTTCAACCCGCGCGGCTGGTCGGGGTCGAACCCCCGCAAGCGGCTCAGGTGGAAGGCGAGCAGCTGTCCCGGCACCACCGCCGCGATCGGCGAGAGCCACTCCGGCAGTCCCTCGGGCAGCGGCAGCGGCGCGGCCGCCAGCGAA
>DAOPQX010000039.1:0-16762 GCA_035348395.1 Vicinamibacterales bacterium
GGTGCCCGACGCGCACGATCCGTCGAAGCGGCACCCGCCGGCGATGCTGACCACCGACCTGGCGCTCCGCTACGATCCGGAATACGAAAAGATCGCGCGCCGCTTCCTCGAGAACCCGGACGAGTTCGCGCTCGCCTTCGCCAAGGCGTGGTACAAGCTGACGCACCGCGACATGGGTCCCATCAGCCGGTACCTCGGCAAGCTGGTGCCCGCCGAGCCGCAGCTGTGGCAGGACCCTGTGCCGCCGGTCACTCACCCGCTGATCGGTGAGGCCGAGATTGCCGACCTCAAGCGCCAGGTGCTGGCCTCGGGGCTGTCGGTTTCGCAGCTGGTGACGACGGCCTGGGCGTCGGCGGCGAGCTTCCGCGGCACCGACAAGCGCGGCGGGGCGAACGGGGCGCGCATCCGCCTGGCGCCGCAGAAGGACTGGGAGGCCAACAACCCGCCGGAGCTTGCGAAGGTGCTGCGCACCCTCGAGGGCATCCAGGGTACGTTCAACGAGGCGCACTTCGGCGGAGTGCAGGTGTCGCTGGCCGACCTGATCGTGCTGGGCGGCTGCGCGGCCGTCGAGCAGGCGGCGCGCGACGCCGGCTACGACGTAGAGGTGCCCTTCGCCCCGGGGCGCACGGATGCCTTGCAGGAGCAGACCGACGTGGAGTCGTTCGCCGTGCTCGAGCCGGCCGCCGACGGCTTCCGCAATTACCTCGCGCCGGGGCACGCGGCGCCGGCCGAGGAGCTGCTGGTCGAGCGGGCGCTGATGCTGACACTGACCGCGCCCGAGATGACGGTGCTCGTGGGCGGGATGCGCGCGCTCGGCGCGAACGCCCGGCCGTCGGACATCGGGGTCTTCACCGAGCGGCCCGCTACGCTCACCAACGACTTCTTCGTCAACCTGCTCGACATGAGCACCGAGTGGCGCGCCTCGGGGGGCGGCGAGGTGTTCGAGGGACGCGACCGCCGCACGGGCGAGCGGAAGTGGACCGGCAGCCGCGTGGACCTGATCTTCGGCGCCAATTCCGAGCTGCGCGCGCTCGCAGAGGTCTACGCCTGCGACGACGCCAAGGAGAAGTTCGTGCGCGACTTCGTGGCGGCGTGGGCCAAGGTCATGAACCTCGACCGGTTCGACCTCAAGGCGTCGGAGGGGGCGCCAGCCGGCGTGGTGGAGTCGGTCTGACGGGGGCCGTCCCGAAGACGTAGCGTTTTTCACAGGCCGGGGGCCGTACCAAGAACGTGAAGTTTTTCACGCCTGCGGTACGGCCCCGTCGTGTGTGAAGTCTTTCACGCCTGCGGTGCGGCCAGTGTCTCGAAGCGACCCTTTCTTCGGCGTCCAGCCTGGTGACGCCAGCCGGCGTCTCACCACCGCCATCGATCTGCTCCTCGCCCTCGCCAGCGCCGTCGTCATCGGCGCGTGGCTGACCGGGCGTCCGCTCTTCTACTCGCCGGTCTCACCGGTCATGTCGCCGTTCACGGCCTTCGCCGTCCTCATCATGGTGGCGGTGCGGCAGGCGCGGCTGCACCTCGACACCTGGCCGATGGCGCTCAGCCTCGCGATGACCGGCCTCGTCCTTGGCGGCAACGTGTCGTCAATCGTGATGCTCGCGGCAAGCCCGCCCGGCCTCTGGGCGAACTTCCCCGACCTCGTCCTCACCTCGACGATGACGTCGGTCGGCTTGATCCTCTTCTGCTGCTACGACCTCGTGGTCGCCCTCCGCGAGACGCCGCGGTCGGCGTTCATCGTGGACGATCTCCTGATCCACCTCGCGCTGGTGCCGGGCGGCCTGAGCCTGCTCGGCTACCTCCTCGGGAACCCGGCCTACCTGAGCGTGCACGGCGACCCGCGGGTGGGCATCTCGCCGCTCGAGATGGCGTTCCTGGGGCTCTACGCGGCGGCCGCGATCGTCTCCAACCCCAGGCTCTTCCTCTGGCGCTTCCTCGCGGCGGGCTGGACGAACAGGGTCGTCTTCGCCCTCCTCTTCGCGAACCAGTTCGTCGCGCCGCTGGTGGCCGCGCTACTCGTCTCGACGCCCGGAACGCGGGGCCCCGGGGTCGAGCTCTTCGTGATGCTCGCCGGCGTGGTGACGACGATGTCGTTCCTGTTGTTGCAGGCGCGCCTTGCCCGAACCGCGGCCCAGGAGACTCCTGCGGTCGGAGGGCGGTAGCGGTCGCAGTCGCGCCCGGCGCTCGCTTGCGTGCGTTTCGTCACGCTTTCGGTACGGCCCCTTGGTGGTGAACGCGCCGCGCAGCCTTTTTCGACGCGATCGATCTTGCGAAATACACGTCCGCCAGGCGCCCCACCGTCCTCTTCACGGGACCGAGGCGGGTGGGATAGAAGTAGGGCGAGTTGAACCAGCCGCGTTCCGCGTAGAACCTGTAGTCGGCCTCCTTCTCGTCCAGCTCGATTCGGACGCTGTTGCGGCCCAGCCGGAACAGCACGACCTCGAGCAGGTTCGGGACGTGCGGGGTCTCGCTCCCCAGCTGCACGCGGAACCGCTGCGCCTGCCTGCCGAGCGCCTCATCCCGCTTCTCGCGCTCCTTGTCGGCCATCGGGACCAGGGCCGTGTGGCAGCTGCCCTTGACGACGTCGAACCCCAACGCCGCTCCCATCAGGCCGAAGTACTTCAGGATCTTGTCGCCGCCGAAGAAGCCCTGCACGACGATGCTCGTGAACGCCTTGCCGTGGCACTGGGGGCGGTGGCACCCGTAGCCGAGCCTGTCGAGGAAGAGCTTCGTGAGAGCAGAGACCTGGAACGAGTAGTTCGGCGACGCGAAAACGACCCCGTCGGCCTCCTTCATCTTGGCGAGCAGGACGTCGCGATCGTCCTTGAGCGGGCAGAACTCCTCGCCTTTCGAGAAGCACGCCTTGCAGCCCCGGCAGGGTTCCAGGTGGTAGTCGCCCAGCCGCACCAGCTCGGTCTGGACGCCGCCCAAAGCCTCGAGCCGGTCGAGGAACACTCGAGTGGCCTCGTAGGTGTATCCCTTCCGCGCCGCTCCGACGAAAGCGACGACCTTCTTCATGGTCATGGCGGGCCACCCAACTGGCGTTCACCTTGCCGGATCGAGGGAAGCGGAACGGGCGGACGAGGCGTGTCGTGGATGACGCCGGCATTGTAGCAGCAGGCCGTCGCGCCGGATATCGGGAAGTCGCGCGCCGCAGCGCCTATTCCTGTCGCAGCGCCGCGAGCGGATCTACCCGGGCGGCGTGACGCGCGGGCAGCCACGAGGCGGTGAGGGCGACGGCCATCACGACCGCCGCGGTGGCCAGGAAGACCAGCGGATCTTTCGGGTTCACGCCGTAGATGACCCGTGCCGCCACCTTCATCACGGCAGCAGCCGCGGCAGAGCCGGCCGCGATGCCTGCCAGCGCCAGCCACACGCCCTCTCGAAGCACTTGCCCCACCACGTGGTGCTGCCGCGCCCCGAGGGCCATGCGGATGCCGATGTCCCGGGTGCGCCGCGCGACCAGGAACGAGATGACGCCGTACAGGCCGACGAGTGAGAGCCCGAGGCCCAGCGCGCCGATGCCGGCCACCAACGTGGTCACCGCCCGCTCGACGGCAAGCGCCGCATGCATGTGGTCGTCGAGGGTCACGATTTGGAGAATGGGCACGGCGGGATCGACAGACAGCATCTCCCGCCGCAGCATCGCCACGGCCTGCGTGCGGCCCGGCGAGAACCTCGCGACGAACGTCACCTCGCCGCGCGGATCCTGCAGCAGCGGGAGGTAGAAGTAGGGCATGGGCGATTCCGTGAGGCTCATGTACTTGGCGTCGCGCGCCACACCCACGACTTGCAGCCGCCGGGCGGAGGCCTGGTCGCCCGTACCCGGGATCTCGAAGGACTGTCCCACCGCGTCGCCGTTCGGCCAGAACTGCCGCGCCATCGTCTCGTTGACGATGGCGACGCCCGGCGCCCCTGCCGCGTCGCTTTCCGAGAAGTCGCGGCCGCGGAGCAGGGGTGTTCCCATGGTATTGAAATAGCCTGGCGTGACGGTGTTGTAGCGGAAGCGGGGCGCCTCTGTCCCGGCCCCCGGCTCGTGCCCCGGAACCGTGACCGGCACCGTCGCCCCTCCGCCGTAGAGGCTGTTGAGCGGGATGTGCCGGGCAAGCGAGACGGCCTCCACCCCGGGGAGAGAGGACACCCGCTCGCGCAGCAGGCGGTAGTACTCGCGAGTCTGCGGCTGGGTGTACCCCACCGCCCCCGGAACGATCGTGGCGAACACCATGGGCCGCTGCGCGAACCCGGGATCGATTTGGCGCGCGCGGAAGAAGCTCTGGAGCAGGAAGCCGGTTGCCACGAGCAGCACGACCGCGGCTGAGATCTGGACGACGACGAGCAGGCGCCGCACCGGCAGTCTTGCCCGGCCGCCGACAACCCCTTCGCCCTTCAGCAGGGGCAGCAGATCGCGCCTCGATGCGAGCAGGGCGGGCGCGAGGCCGAAGCACGGCACGGCGCACAGCGCGACGAGCAGCGTGGCGGCGAAGAGGCGGTGGTCCACCCGGAAGTCGAAGGTCAGCGGAAGGCCGGTGGTGGGCACGAGGGCCGGCAGCAGCCGAACGGCGAGAGCGGCCAGGGCGAGACCCGCGATGGCGGCCAGGAACGCGAGCACCATGGATTCGGTGAGGAGCTGGCGAACCAGCCGTCGCCGCGAAGCGCCGAACGCGAGGCGCAGCGCGACCTCGCGGCTTCGCGTCTCGGCGCGCCCAAGCAGCAGCCCCGCCACGTTGGCGCACGCGACCAGCAGGACCAGGGCGACAACGCCGAAGGCAAACATGCCGAGCATGGCGGCGGGACGCCGCCGAGCGGCCTGTTCGTACTCGAGGACGAACGCCGGGCGGTTCTCGGCGTCGCGTCCTTCCTCCAGGCTGCCGGCGAGGGACGACAGCTCGGCACGCGCCTGCTCGAGCGTCGCTCCCGGCGCCAGCCTCGCCAGCAGTGTCAGCTCTCGCCGTTCCCGGGCTTGAAGCGTCTCCTCGACACCGCGATTGAAGGCCGGCCACGCCATCGTCGGCACCCAGACATCCGGAGCGAGGATTGGGTCGGTTCCTGCGAACCCGGCGGGAACGATCCCGACGATGGTGCATCGCTCCCGGGTCAGCTGGATGGTCTTGCCCAGGATCGCGGGGTCGGCACCGAAACGCCTCCGCCACAGGCGGTCGCTGATCATCGCGACCATCGCTGCGCCCGGCGTCCGGTCCTCGTCCGGCAGGAAGGGGCGGCCGAGCGAGGGGCGAACCCCCAGCGTCTGGAAGTAGTCGCCCGAGACGGTGGCTCCGACCACGACCTCGGGCACCTGGCCGTCACCCCGGAGGTTGAACATCTGCGTGCCGCTCACGACCAGGTCGGTGAGCAGCCGGCTGCGCTCGCGAATGTCGATGAAATCAGGGTAGGACACCTGGCCGGGGCGACCTCGCGTGAGGGTCGTGACTTGCAGCAAGCCACCCGGATCTCGCACGGGAAGCGGCCGGAATCCCAGGGCGTCGACGATGCTGAACAGCGCCGCGACCGGCCCGACGCCGATGGCGAGCGAGAGCACGGCCGCCGCCGCGAGGGCGGGACGGGCTCGAAGGACGCGGACTGCGTAGCGAAGGTCGGTCAGCAGGTTGTCCATCGGATGGCGCTCCCGCTCGCCGACACCCCCCGCACGGAGGCTTCCGCAGGGAGGGGGGCGAGGAAAAGATCCGGAGCCCTCCAATGCAGTAGACGCAGGGATCAGTGAAGAGGTTCGGCGGGGCTTCAAGTAGCGCGGCTGCTATTCCGGCGCCGATGACGCCTTGGGCAGCGTCACCGTGAACGTGGTCCCTGCGTCCGCAGACGAACTCACATCAATGCGGCCGCCATGTGCCGAAACGATCGCGCGCGCGATGAACAGGCCGAGGCCGAGATTGTGTCTCGTGTTGTCATGGCGGCCGCGAGCGAGCGGTTCAAACACGAACGGCACGACCTCAGGCGGGATGTGCGGGCCTCCGTTGTGGACCGCGAGCGTCACCGAATCGCCGTCTTCCTGGGCGGTCAGCGTGACCGGCGTTCCGCCGCCGTGTTGGATCGCGTTGCCAACGAGATTCGACACCACCTGCGCCAGCCGATCCGGGTCCCACTCGCCCCGCAGGTCACCGTCCGCCTGGAGCCTCACGACGGCGTCTGGTTGACCTGTGCGGATCTCAATCATCGCCTCGTCGCAGAGCTGCTGCAGATCGACGGGCCGTCGCCTGACCGGAATCGCTCCGCCCAAACGCACGTGGGTGACGTCCAGGAGATCGCGAATCATCCGCTCCATGCGCTGCGCGCTGTTCATGATGCGCGACGCGACCCAGCTGCGCCGCTCCGGATTGTCGTCGGGCATGGCCAGGAGCGCGGCACCAGCGGTGATGGCTCCGAGTGGGGTACGCAGATCGTGGCTGAGGACGCCGATGAATTGATCTCGAAAACGGTCGGTCTGAATCGCGAATCGATCCATCGACTCCGTCATGGCCTCGTCAATCGCTTCGTTGAATCGGGACACGTCACGGAGGTCCGTCTCCCCGCTTTCCGCGTACAGCCGCAGCACCGTCGCGCGGAGCGCGCGAAACTCCGCCAGCACCGCCCGAAACGTGAACCCATGGTGGATCCGATCATCCGCGTGAAGCCGGCCCGATGCTCGCATTGACTGGGCGGCGCCGCGACCCTCCGACTTTTCGAACTGTTCGTCCGTCGTCTGCGCGAGGCTCATGTCCTCGACGACCGCCGTCAGGATCTCCCTGGCGTGATCCCGCAGTTCTGCTTCGGACATGTCGGCGCCAGGCGGCGTCAGTGTTCTGGCGAAGACCGCGAACTGGACGATGATTTCTTCGTGGTGGTCGCGGATGAACGCGCTCAAGGACATGGGTGCGCTCCCAACGTCGGCCGGGCGGAGGTCTGGCGTCACCGTCGTCGCGTGCATTCAACGATAGCCCAGTACCGACTCGATCACGCGGTCAATCTCGAAGGGCTTCCCTCATGGATCTCAGCACGGCGGGGGAGGGCCAGGCGTAGAAGTCGTGTAGGTGCAACGAGATAGGTCGCCGCCCTACGCTACCTGGCGGGCGATGAGCTGGGCGAAGAGCCCCGGCTGGCGCGACAGCTCGTCGAAGGACCCTTCCTGTACCAGCCGTCCCCGGTCCACCACGAAGATCCGATCGGCGTGACGGATGGTGGACAGCCGGTGGGCGATCACGAGTCGCGTGGCATTCATCCGCTCCAGGCTGCGGCTGACGATCTCCTGCGTGCGGTTGTCGAGCGCGCTCGTCGCCTCGTCGAAGAAGATGAGACGCGGCCGGCGCACGAGCGCCCTCGCAATCAACAGGCGCTGGCGTTGCCCGCCTGAGAGCGTAGAGGCTCCCTCGCTGATCATCGTGTGCATGCCCATCGGCATGGCGCGGATGTCGTCGGCAAACCCGGCCATCTCGGCCGCCTCCCAGGCTTCGTCGAGCGTCAGCGGCGCCGAGCCGACGATGTTGGTGAAGACGTCGCCTGCCATCAGCTTGCTGCTCTGCAGGACGACGCCGATCTGGCTTCGCACCGCCGAGACATCGACTGACCCGAGGTCGTGGCCGTCGTAGTAGATGGTGCCGGTCTCGGGTGACTCGAAACCGAGCAGCAGCCGCAGCAGCGTCGACTTGCCCGATCCCGACGGCCCAACGAAGGCAACGAACTCCCCGGGCTCGACGCGGAAGCTGATGTCCTGGAGGACGAGCGGCCCGTCCGGACTGTAGCGAAACGACAGGTGGCTTCCTTCGACGCGGCCGGTCAGCTCTCCGGCGTCGGGTCGTGCTGCGTCGACTTCCGGAGCCGTCTCGAAGATTGGCCGGGCGCGCTCGAAGATCGGCACGGCCTCCAGCAGCCCGATCATCGTGTTGCTGAACGCGATGCCGGAAGCGAAGAAGGTCCCGAAGGCGGCGTTGAAGGCGATGAAGGTGCCGGTGTGCACGTCGTGTCCCGTCTTCAGGCGGTATTGGACGGCGCCGAAGAGCACCGCGAGCGAGACGATCGGCAGTACGTCGTTCAGTACGCCGATCGCGTTCTGGTAGCGTCCCGCGACGAGCGCCAGTTGCTTCTGCTCGCGAAAGCGGCGGCACCACACGGCAAAGGCGCGCCCCTCGGCAGCCGCGACCCGCAGCTTGCTGATGCCCGACACCATCTGGAACACCAGACCGCCGATCCGGCCGGCGGCGTCCTGCTGCCGCCGCCGCACGCGCACGGCGGCGACGCCGCAAGCCGCGGTGGCGAGGACTGTGACGGCGAGCAGCGAGACGGCAACCAAGGCCAGGACGAGGTCGTAGTAGAGCAACAGGCCCAGGTACACCACTGAGAACAGGCCGCTCAGCAGGCTGGTCGTCGCCGCGCCGCTGAACAGCACCCGCAGCCGGTTGACCGCGGACGCGCGCTGGGCCAGGTCGCCAACCGAGTAGTTGCGGAAGAAAGGCACCGGCAGGCTCAACAAGCGGTCCACGAGCAGCGCCTGCATCGTTGCGTTGGTTCGTCCTTCGGCCCGGATGAGCGCGAAGGCGCGGGTCATTTCGAACAACGCCGTGCCGAGGGCCATGGCGACGAGTGCCGCCAGCAGCGTGCGCGCATCGGCCGCGTTCGCATTCGGAATCACGCTGCTGAACATCGCCCCTGTCGCGATGGGGAGCGAGAGCCCAAGCAGGCTGCCGGCCAGCGCCGTGAGAACCACGAACAGCAGGTCGCGGCCGGTGCGGTCCAGGCCAAGCCTGGCAATCGCGCCCCCGGTGAGCGGCCGGTCGGGTGCCGGGGCATAGAACTGGTAGCCGAACCTGTCGAGAGCGGCCGCGTCGTCCGCTGCCAGGTGGACACGACTGCCGCGCATCGGATCGAGAAGGTCGTAGCCGCGGGTGCCGGGAAGAAGTGCGACAGGCTCGCGGCCTTCCGACCGAAACGCGAGCAGCGGCTCGCCGGCGCTGCGCCACCAGCGCCCGGTCAGCGCCACGCGCCGGTATCGCACGCGCGAGGTTCTGCAGATCGACCCGAGCGGATCGCGCGCACGGCTCGACACCTCCCACCTGGGCGGCGGCTCAAACGTGATTCCCAGAGTGCGGCCGATCGCCCGGCACGCGGAGACCAGGGCATCTTCCTGCGTGGCCGCCGGCGCGGTGATGGCCACGGGCGTGAGGACGTCGGCCAACCCGGTCAGGCCGTCGCGTCGCATCTGCTTCTCGGCCCGGGCCCTGGCCACGAGCCGCTCCCGCTCGGCCGCGTCTGCCGTCGCGGCGTCCTCCTCGGCCCAGCGCTGGAGGAACGTGCAGAAGCAATCCAGCCCCTTCCACGCCCGTCCATCCTCGAGCACCTCGCGGGTGCCGAGGGCGGCGATGCGGACATCGTCCTGCCCGGCCGCCACCCACAACCCGCGCGCGATTGGCAGCGGCGGAGACGATGGGTCGGCGGTGAGCATCGGCCGATCGGTGATCGAGGACGCGCCGCACTCATGGACGACCCAGATGGCGCCGTCTTTCGCGCTCGCCCGCTGCGCGGTCCGGAGGGTGGCAGTCGCGTGCGCCTCGAGCAGCGCGTGGAACTGCGGCTGCGTGCGCGATGCGACAGCGCTCGAAGCCGACGTCACGAACGAGTCGAGCAGGGCTGCCACGGCCCCGGCCGACTCCGCATGGCGCCCGAGTGCCTCGAAGGCCACGCGCGGAACCTTCCATGCCCGGGTGGCCGCGCTGCCGACGGCCACCAGCCCGATCGACGATCGGCCGTTCGCCGGCTCGACGCCGAACAGGACACCAGGCGCCACGGTCGTCCAGAGGTAACGCCGCGGTCCGACCTGGTGCCCTTCGCAAACCTCCGCGGCGAATACCAGCACCTCGCCGCGCTCGACAAGCCACACGGCGTCGGTCTCGTCGAGAAGGAAGGGCCCGGCACCGTTCAGCGGGATGGCGGAGGCCTGCAATTGCGCCAGGACGGCATCCGTCGGGTCGGCGGCTTCACTGGAGGAGAGCAGCTTCATGCGGGCACCCTACGATTCAGCCGCCAGCGCGGCATACAGGCCGCCGGCCGCGATGAGCTGTTCGTGCGTGCCGCGCTCGGCGACCTTCCCCCGGTCGAGCACCACGATCTCGTCCGCATCGCGAATCGTCGACAGGCGGTGTGCGACGATGATGCACGTGCAGCCGCGAATGCGCAGGTTCCGGTCGATCATCTGCTCGGTGACGGTGTCGAGCGCGCTGGTGGCCTCGTCCAGCACGACGACGCGCGGGTTGCCCACCAGCGCGCGCGCGATCTCGAGGCGCTGACGTTGCCCGCCGCTGAAGTTCGCGCCCCCCTCTGCGACGTAGCTGTCGTAGCCGCCCTGGCGCGCGGTGATGTCGTCGTGGATGCAGGCATCCTTGCAGGCGGCGATGATCGCGGCATCGGGGACGCTCGGATCCCAGAGCGTGAGGTTCTCCCGAATCGTGCCCTCATAGAGGGCGACGTCCTGGTCGACGATTGCGACCGAGCCCGCCAGGCATTCCCGCGGAAGGCCTCGGCGAGGACGGCCGTCGAACCTGATCTCGCCCTCCCACGGTTCGTAGAGGCCGGTCACGAGCTTGGCTACCGTCGACTTCCCGCATCCCGACGGTCCGACCAACGCAACACGCGAACCAGGTGTGAGCTTCAGGTCGAAGCGGTCGATGAGCGGCCCGTCGAGGCGCGCGTACCCGAAGGTGACCCCGTCGAGCTCGACGAAGCCCTTCAGCTTGCCGCCGCCAGCCTCGGCTTCGCCCTCGGGGGTGCTCGTCTGCGGGTCGACGGCATACCGCAGGACGTCGTCCACGCGGCCCATGCTGCCCTCCATCTCCTGGAGGTTGCTGGCCAGCGACACGAGGTTGTTCACAGGTGTCAGGAAGCTGGCCATGAGCGTCTGGAAGGCGACCAGCGTCCCCATCGTCAGGGCACCCTCCATGACCCGGATGGCGCCCAGTGCGAGAACGAGGGCATTGGTCAGCGAGACGAGCAGCGGCGGGATCACGAGGAACAACTGCGTGACGAGGGCCAGCTGCTGCTGCGCATTGATGTACTTCGTTTCGTAGCCCGCCCAGCGCGAGAAGAGGTCAGACTCGGCGCCGGTCGCCTTGAGGGTTTCGATCGTGGACAGGCCTCCCATGATCGTGGCGCCCGCCATCGCCTGCTCCTTCAGGAGCCGACGGTTGCCGTCCACGCGCCTGCGGTTCACGAACAGCGTTGCCCCGACGACGAGGACCGCGGCCGCCATTCCGATCAGCGTCAGCAGGGGATCGTAGGCGGCCATCAGGACTGCGTAGCAGACCACCAGCAGCCCGTCGATCGCGGTCGAAGCGAGCCGGGTGGACAGGAAGGCAGCGATCTCGTCGTTCAGGCCCACCCTGGCGCTGATCTCCCCGCCGTACCGCTGGTTGAAGAACTCGATCGGCAGGCGGAGCACGTGCCAGAGGAACGCGCTCGATGACGTGATGCTGATCCTGGCGTCGAGCCGCAGGAGGTACCGGCGCTGGAGCGTCGAGAGAGCCAGGCGCACCAGGGCCGTGAGGACCATGCCGGCCAGCAGCGGCTTGAACCAGCTGTCCATGTTCGCGACGAGAACCTTGTCCACGAACAGGCGCGCGAAGGCCGGCAGCAGCAGGCCGGGAATCACGAGCGCCAGGCCGGCGAGCGCAACCAGGGCCACCGCCGCGCCAGAGCCGCGCACCCGCTCGCGCAAGGCCGCAGCCAGGCTCGCCCGGCGTCCGCCGCGCTCGAAGTTGGGGCCCGGGGTCATGCTGAGCGCGATGCCCGTGAAACCGGCGTCGAACTCGTCGTTGGTCAGAACACGCGGACCTTCGGCCGGGTCGTTCACGTAGACCCGGTCGCGGCCGAACCCCTCCACGACAAGGAAGTGATAGAAGTTCCAGAAGACGATGACCGGGAGCGTTGCCTGCCTCAGGGTCTCGACCTCCCATCGGTACCCCTTGGCTTCGAGGCCGTACGCGCGCGCCGCCCGCAGGATGTTCACCGCCTTCGAGCCGTCGCGCGAGACGCCGCAGGCGACGCGCACTTCCTCGAGCGCCACCGTGCGGCCGTAGTAGCCGAGCACGATGGCGAGCGAAGCGGCGCCGCACTCGACCGCCTCCATCTGCAGGACGGTCGGCGTGCGTACCCGCCGCGGCTTGCGGCGGAGCCCGGCGTCGGCCGTGCCGGGCGCGACGTTAGACACCGAGCCACCTCCTGAGCGCGGGGATCACCAGGGTGATCGGGCGCTCTTCCCGCAGGACGAAGCGCGCGCCAAGCAGCGTCCCGCCGCCAAGCTGCAGATCGGGTCCCCGTCGTGTCGTCCACTTGAAGCCCGAGGGCGTGCCGGGGTCCTCGAACAGGTCCACCGTCACCATGTAGGCGCCGCCCCGATCGGCGAACTGGCGCACGAGGGTGTCGTTGCGCAGCAGCTCGTTCATCGATGCGGAGCTGGCGGGGCTCAAGGAAACGGATCGCACCGTTCCCAACATGTAGCCGTAGTCTTCCCACGCCACGCCGGCGGGCGAGAGTTGCACCTGCATTCCCGGCTTCAGCTGCTTTCCTTCCATCGGTACGAACACCACCGAGTCGAGCTGTTCGTCGGCAAGTTCCAGGGCGAACACGACCTGCCCCACGGCCACCAGGTCGCCCGGGTCTGCGCGCTGTTCCACGATCAGCCCGCTGTACGGGCTCTCGACCTGCGCGGTGGCCGCGTAGCGATCCTGCAGCAGCTCCAGCTGGCGCTGCTGGGCGAGCACCTCCTGGTCGAGCGAGAAGACGCGTTGGCCAGCGTCGTTGTCCAGCTCCACCTTTCGAGCCGCGATCTGGCGCCGCTCGGTGTCCAGCCCCGCCAGGACGTCCCGGACGCGCGCCAGTTCCTGGACGGTGCCCTGGTAAGCGTCGCCGGCGATCAGGCCTGCCTTCAAGGCCTCGGCCTGCGCGTCGCGCCGGTGTTCGAGGTATCGCACCTGCTCCCGGAGGGCGTCGGCCGAGTGCTCGATCTGGCGCAGCCGCTCGTTCAGGCTGGAGAGGCCGAGGGCCTTCTCGCGGCCGATGAACTGGCCCCGCTGTTGGCCGTTCCGCGTGAGGTCGGCAATCAGGGCTTCCGTCTGGCTGATCGTGCGTTCGAGTTCCGGCTGGCTCAGGCGCGCGACCACCTGTCCCGCACGCACTCGATCGCCTGGCTTGACCAGCAGCTCGCTGATGCGGCCGGCGCCTTCGGTCGCAACCTCGAACAGGCCGCCGCGCCGCAGCAGGATCCCGGTGCCCTCCATCGTGTCGGGGGCATGCCCGAAGACGCCCCACACGGTCGCGCCGCCCAGCACCGCGACAAGCGCCAGGAGGGCGACCCAGGCGCGTGGCGTCGTGATCCGCATGAGCGTGTCGAGCCCCTCCGGGCTCGAGAGCCGATCGACGGCGGTCTCGCGAAACAGCTCACTCATCGCGACCTCTCGGGTGGTTCGGGGATGCCCCGGCGCCGGCGTAACGGTCGACATTCCCTCCAATGGCGAGGTGATAGTCTGAGACTGCCGACGCCACCGCATACCGGGCTTCGGTCACCGCCCGGCTTGCGTCGGCAACCACCTGCTCGACCTGCAGCAGGCGGAACGAGTCGGTCAGCCCCAGGGCCAGGCGGCGGTTCTCGGCGTCGTACTGACGGCGGGCCAGGTCCAGCGCCGCCTCGGTTTGGGCCAGGCGCCGCGTTCCTTCGACGATCGCCCGTCCCGCCTGGCGGACCTGCAGTCGTATGTCGTTTTCGAGGGCCGCTACGGCGGCCTCCTGCCGCGACCGCTCGAGCGTGGCCTGCCGGTACCCCGCCTTCCCGAGCCCGTTGCCCACGGGGACCGTCAGCACGAGTCCGCCCTGCCAGCCCGTCAGCGCGACGTCCCCAACGCGGTCGGTGCCCCATATCCGCAGGCGGGCGGCGTCGGTCACGGCCGCCGTGTACGAGCCGGTGAGCTGCAGGCTGGGCTTGAGGTCGCTACGCGCCACTTCGACGCGGATCCCGCCGACGGCCACGTCCTCGCGGGCGGCGATCAAGTCGGGCCGGCGCGAGAGCGCCTCGGCCTCGGCCTGCTCGAGTGGCGGAACGGCCGGCGGCACAATGAGGGCGCGGACGCCAATCTGTCCGGCCATCGCCAGCCTGTCGGGCGCCTCGCGGCCGTACACCCGGAAGATCAGTTCTTCCGCCGCGTCACGACGCAGCCGCGCCGCCTCGGTGACGGCGGCCTGACGCGCGGCAACCGCCTGCTGAGCGGTGAGCAGATCCACCTCCGCCACGAGCCCGAGGCGCACCAACTGCTCGTTACGGGTATGCAAGGCCACGGCGCGTTCGAGCGATTCGCGCTCGACGGCCTCTGCGGCCTCGGCCTGCGCCAACGCCCAGTACGCCCTCTCGACCGCGGCAACGGTCTCCTCTTCGAGGCGGCTGAAGCGGCGTGCCGCTGCCCGGACAGACAGGCCGGCAGCCCGGATCTCGGCGCGCGCGATCGAGGTGCCCGCTCCCCTGAGCAGCGGCTGGGCGAACGAGACGGTCAGCTGGCTGTCGGTTTCCACGCCGTGGTCCTGCCGGCGCACCGGGCTCTCACTCCTCCGAGCGAGATCGAACGCAACGCTGTACCTCGTGCCGGTCGGCAGCGCGCCCCCGACCGCAAGGCTGCTGTACGGCAAGGCACCGGACAACCCGTTTGCGTACGAAAACGCGCTCGTCGAGCTGGTCACGCGACCGGCTGCCGTCTGGATCGTCTCGCTGCCGATCGCGAAGCCAGGAGCGAACTGGACCGTGGGCTCGAATCCCGCGCGGGCGGCGTCGACGGCGGTGCGGGCGATCTCGGGCGTCATGCGCTCGCCTTCCAGCTGCAGGTTGAGGCGAAGTGCATGCGCGACGAGCGCCTCCAGGTCAGCCTCGAGGCGCGACGGTGACGCGGCGGCGCCCGGTTGCGCCGCCGGTGACGGTCCCGGCGCGTGACCCTCCTGGGCTGCGGCCGACGCAGCAAGGCCGATGGCGACAGCCACGATGACCGACGTGCAGGACCGCTGTCTCATGGCAATGCGCCGGCGTGTGCTGCAGCGGCCGAAGCGAGCTTGCTGCGCGGGAGAACCGGCGCGGTCACCACGTCCTCTGCGGCGAGCACGTCGGAATCGGCGAGGAGGCCGCTGTCCCAGAGCAGCTGGACGAAGGCAAACACCTCACCCTCCGGATGCGAGACCGAGAGTTCGTCCACGAGGGCGCCAAGGGAGCGTCGTTCGCCGGCCAGCCGCAGAACCGCCTTCTGCAGTCCCTGCTCGAAGCGGTACGATCTGTAGAGGCTGCGAAGCTCCAACGTTCCGCCGGCGTCCTCGCTCAAGTGGAGGTCGTTCCGCAGTGCGATGGGAGTCGTGTCGTTGAGGATGCGGTCCAGCACTTCCTCGCGGCACCGCTCGAAGAAGACGTCGAGGTCGTCGTCCGTCCGAAACGAACTCGCGGCGAGCGAGCGGTAGCCGCCGGGCCACGCAGACGGCTCGATGCACGGGGCCACCAGCTGTATCGTCCGCGCGGCGAGGTTCACGAGGAAGCCCGACACGCACGCCACCGAACCTTCGACCGCTTCGGCCAGCGACCTCGCGCGGCCGGTCCGGTAATAGATGCCGCCCGCCTCGGGGTAGTGCGGCACGATGACGACGTCGCGCAGTTCCTCGGGCGCGAAGGTTCGCATGCAGGAGCGGAAATCCTCGACGCTGTTCACCGAAAACCGCTGGATGCGGCCTCCGTGCTCGCGCGCCATCGCCAGCACGCGGCGCGTGCGGTCGGGGCGCCGGCCCCAGGCGGCGGTCGTGGTCTGCGGCAGCTCTCCGAGTTCCTCGCGATAGGCCTGGAGGAACTTCTCGTAGTCAGGGTTGTCGAGCGGCTCGGTGTAGTGATAGAGCAGGCCCGACGGTGCGGGACAGGCGGCCAGCGTCGAGAGGCGGCGGAGCAGTCCGCGGAAGAGCGCTTCGTTTGCCGGCGTGAAGCGGCTGACGCTCTTCAGGCGGCCCGCGCCGCCGGCACAGAACGGGCAGGCAATCGAACAGCCGTCCGACAGCTCGATCGCGAACATGATGTGCGGGTTCTGCCGGCCCCACGAGTCGGGCGCCTGGCTCGCAAAGCGGCGGCGCTGGCGCTGCCGCCACGCGGCGAACCCCGGCTCGCCAATGGCCGATTCGAGACGATCGAGATCGTCGTAGACGGCCCGCTGCGCCTCCAGAGCGCGGAAGTACGAATCGAGCGCCGCGTGGCACGGCTTCACCTCGCCAGGCCCAGTGTGGCCGGCCGCCGGCTCGCACAGCTCACGAACCGCATCGGGATCCACGCGGATGCCGTACTCGGCAACCGCGCGGGCAGCGTCCGCACGAAAGCGGGCGCGGAACGCGGCGTCGCCCTTCCACCAGTCCACGAAGCGCTTGATGTCGTGGCTTTCCATGCCTCGCCGTCCGTCCGGCTACAACTCCAGGGAGACGCGTTTGTACGCGACGGGGCGTCCAAGGCCCGGGGGTGGACAGGGAGCGTTCGAGTGGACCAGCTGCGCCACCACGTCCGCGTTCATGCGGCGGATGGTGTCGCAGGCCGGCGAAGCAGTCTTCATCACGTCGCCAGTCCGGCGCTGCGCCTGGAGCGGGCAGGGGCGGACTTTCTGGTCCTGGCCACCAACACCATGCACAAGCTGGTCCCCCGCATCGAGCAGCGCATCTCCATCCCTGTCCTGCATATCGCGGACGCCACGGCCCGCACCATCGCGGACATGGGACTGACCACCGTCGGACTGCTGGG
>DAOPQX010000040.1:0-16679 GCA_035348395.1 Vicinamibacterales bacterium
CTTCGCGGCACATAGTGACGTTCATGGCCCGGCAGCGACTTGAAGGCGTCGACTATCTCCGTGAGTTCCTCGATCACGGCAACGGTCAACGGCTTCAGCTCACCGCCGTCATGCGGTTCCGAATGAACCGGAGCCTTAAGGATGGTCGCCAAGGTGCTGTAGTTGTCCGCAGACAGGGCGGCTACTCCTCCCGCGTACATCAGATAGAGAATCGGATACCAACCAAGGCGTAACCACAGGGTTGTGCCAGCAGACCCCTTGTCACTCTCCGCCAACCTCGCGAGCGCCTTGTCGAGAATCGGGAGTTGCTCACGGGTGCACCACCGCCCCATCAGAACGGTCATCGTGGCGACGTCGGAGATTGCTGCCTCGTACCCAGCAAGACGAGAGGCGAATTCTTCCTTACTACTGCTCACTCCCTGGACAGGAAATCGTTTCACATTGACGAGTTGGAGTACTCTGCGAACATGCGCTGACACAAAGTCATCCAGCCGAATCTGCTGCGACGGCGTCGACAGCAACTCCTTGAGCGTCCCCGCTACTGCCTCCTCAGCCAATACCGGAGCGGTCGGCCCAACCACCTTGATGGGGACATCTGTCGCGCCCTTTTCTTCGCCCACCGGTCCCTTGAGTCCGTCTGCCGCAAAGATGAAGTCGCCATCGCCGTCAAAGAACCCATAGTGGGGTGTCTGCCGCGAGTATGGGTCTCTGGCAACCTTCTCGTAGACGTACGCCATCACCCCACTCGCCGTTATGACGCCTTCGCTCGCCGCACCACCTTCCAACGCATCGAGAAGATGTCCCGTGAAGATCGAGTGACCGGGCCGAGGACCGTTTGCGTCAGCGACAGTCTCATCCGCCTTGCCGGCGGTCAGTACCTGTCGTGAGAACCGCTGCAACATGTCCCTGAGGAATCGCATACTCCCGGCCGCCAAAGCCATTCTCGTTAGCGCGAGTCCTCCATAGCACGCGTCCATGATGAAGAACATGTGCTTGGCCGGGATCAGGTCGGCGTTGCGCGTGAGGTCGTCCCACCTTATGAGGGTGGAGAGGTCGGCCACGTTGCCGTCAACTGGCACTAGGAAGCCGGTCTCGCCGCGACGGCCTGTCACCGTGTATCCGTGGCCCGCGAAGAACACGACGATCCGTTCATCGCCTGCAATACTCCCGTCTTGGGCGTACTTCATGAACACGCGAAGAATTTCGTTGCGCGTCGCGGCGCCGTCGGTCAGGAGAGCGATGTTGCTCTCAGGGAACTTGAATTTACCGCAAAGAGCTTGCGCGAATGCTTCGGCATCGTTCCGCGCGTATCCGAGCCGTGGGGCGTGGTCGTACTCGTTGATTCCGATCACGAGCGCATGGCTCGACACGTATTTGGGTTCGTAAATCGTCTTCGTCGTCATGGATGTAGTGCGGACGGAGTTCCGATCGAGCAGGTCGACCTCGCTGGTGCGCCTGCTCCGTGTACGGAACATACTACGCGGTTCCAGCCACTTTGACTGACCGCCTCGAGGACCTGCTGCTGCGGTGAGCGACGGCTCTTGGTACTCGGTGCCGGGCCCAGTGTCGGCTCGGTCATTCGAGAGGGTGATCGTCCGCACCCTGACGGCCGTTGCCAAAATGTCTCCACGACGCGGGTGGATTCGAGGGGATTCGGGGACACTACCGGGAACGGTAGTGTCCCCGCAACTGATTGAGCTCAAGACGGTTACCACCAGAAGTCGCGCGCCATCAACCACTTAGAAACACCGGATCTCAGGGTTCGAATCCCTGCCTCACCGCCAGCCTTCGCTCCCCTTCGGGGAGCTACGGCTGGCAAGCCAGCTGTCTGTAACTCATTGCATGCGAAGGCTGTCTCGCCGTAGCGGCGTGGCCGCGAAGGCGGACAAACGGCCTCTACCCTGTCCGCGAGCCGCCAGGTTCGTTCCCTTCAAGCCTTCTCAGGGAGCCCCGAGCAACGTCGAGGGGCCCATGGCAGGCCAGCCCACCCCGTACTCCGTGCGGCCGGACTCAACAGCCTTAGTCAAGGATTGGCCCTCGTCGAAGGTTTCATCTGCTTCACGTTTGACGTAATGTCATATGTGACATAACGTGAACTCGATGCCTCTACGATGCCGCCGCCGGCAAGAGGTAGGGCATGAAGAAGGGTAAGCGCGCGCGCCTCGAGGCTCACGGGTGGCGTGTGGGAAACGCCGCCGACTTCCTCGAACTGAGCGCGGAAGAGTCCGCACTCGTGGAAACCAAGCTCGCGTTGAGCGAGAGCGTGCGTGAGCGGAGGAGCAAGCAGGGGCTCTCGCAGGCGGAACTCGCCAAGCGCCTGAAGTCGAGCCAGTCACGGGTGGCCAAGATCGAGGCGGCGGATCCGAGCGTTTCCACCGACCTGGTGCTGCGCGCCCTCTTTGCCCTCGGAGCCACCCGAAACGACGTGGCGTCGGCGATCCGAAAAGGACGACCGGTGGCGGCGTGACGGCCCCGAAGTTGCGAGCGAAGCGAGCGTTCGCCGAAAGCAGACCCTACACCTGTCACGTCCTGAAGCGCCAACCGCGGTGGCCACCCGCTCGACCCCAACTCGGTCCGGGCGGAAGACGGCCGGGCGATCCTGGCGGGAGGCGGCGCTGCGTCGCCAGTCTCGGTGCGGACGCTGGTGACGCCTTCCATCAAGCTGATGACGGTGCTTCTCTGGCTCGCGCCGTTCGCCTTTCTGCCGCTCGCTTCTCCGCTCCTGCTCCTCGCGCTGCCGTTCGCGCTTACGCGCTTCCTGTCCGACTCGCCATTTCACTGGGGCCCGGCATTCCATTACTCGGCGCCACTGGCACCCGTCCTGGCCTTGGCCGCGGCGGACGGACTGGCACGCCTTCAGCGGCACATCCAGAACGCTCGCCGAACGCGACGTGGTCGCGGCGCCTACGCGGCCGGTGTCGCTTCGAGTCAGTTTCGGCCGTGCGCCAAGCGGCTGAAGCCGAGCCGATCTCGGGCGTCGAGATCGGCAGGAGACCACGCGGTCGTGGCGTGCGTCCAAATGTCTGTGTCGCTGACCTGGGGGCTGCTGAGCGCCATCGTCGTGACCGCCGTCCTCTTGCTCTCGGTGTCTCCTCTCGAGGCGCAGGGTACGCAGGCTTCCCCTCCTCTGCCGGCGTCGCTGGAGCGGATCCGGAAGGAGCTTGCGAAACCGCCGGCGCGCCGCCTCAAGCTCGACGGGATCCAGACCTCCGTGCCGGTGTTCAGGGCCACGGTCGAACGCGAGGACGTGCCTTCCTTCAAGGCACTGCTCGAGAAGGAGTTCCGGCTCAACGACTTCCAGCGGCAGTCGCAGGAGTGGTCGTCGAAGTGCTGCGGCCTCGATCTGATCGGGCTCGTGAAGGGCGTGGACAAGTATCTGAAGAAGCGGGAGGCGCGCAAGATCCGCGAGCAGATTGCACGGGAACTGGCGCAGATCGAAGCGGCCTCGAAGAAGTAAGCCGGACCTGGCAGCGGGCGACGCCCCGGTCGTGGGCAACGCGCCCCATCCATCCCGCCCACGAATCCCACCGACTACTCCGGTTATCCCCGTTGCACGACGAAGTACGGCTGGTTGAGCAGGTCGCCGGAGAAGCCCGGGTAGAGCGTCACGGACCCGCGTCCGTGCGTCAGCTGGAAGTAATACATCAGCGGGTACGGCGAGTCGGTGTACTCCGCGGGGACGACGGCCCGGTGCGACCCGCTGCCGGCGGTCATTGTCACCGTTTGAAAGCGCTCGGCCTGGTTCACGTGCCGGTAGTAGAGGACGGCAGACGAGGGCGTGACCCGGCCGCGGTGCACGATCTCGAGCGGCAGTTCCTCGCCCGGCCGGAAGCGGCGCGGCGGCTCATGGTTGCACGCGGGCGGCTCGCGCCGCGGGCGGCCCAGCACGGCGGCGACAGCCGCGGCAACCGCCGGGTCTGTCGAGCGCGACGCACCGGCAAGTCGCTCCTCCATTTGAGCGATGTCGGCGTCGATGAGGGGCAGGCGGTCGGCCCAGGCACCGCGGTTCGAGATCTTGTCGCTCGCCGAAAGGTCGTCGGCGTAGACACCCTTCGCGCAAGCGGCCACGCTCGCCCAGGCGGCGCGCGCCGCTTTGTACGTGCGAATCGCCGCCTCCAGCGCCGGCCGATCCCCGGTGCGCTCGTGAATCGAGTACAGCACCCCGCTCCGCAACTTCGCCGCGAAGAACCGGCCGAGCCCGATCAGGATCTCGATGTCGATGCCCGTACGCCGCCAGTCGAGCGGGCGCAGCGGTCCCGCCCGCCGGAGATCCTCCTCGCCGCGCTGTGCCAGGTCGGCGAGCCACTGGGAGACTTCGACGGACGAGTACTTGCCGCTCGGGCGGCGCTGCAGCAGCTCCTCGGCGCAGTCGGACATGCTCGAGAACAACTGCGGGTCGAGCGCGCTCACGTGCTGGAACGTCTTCGGCGACGGCGAGTCGGTGTACGGGTTCGGATCGGACTCGCGAACCATCGGCTGGTTCCAGTACACCTCGGGCCAGTAGGCATCGCAGGCGGCCGACGGCATGTGGCTGATGCTCACCAGCGGCAGGATGCGGCTGGTGCGCGCCAGGCTCGACTCGAGCGCGCGGCCGGCAGGTGAGCCTCCGAAATGGCGCTGCCAGACCGCGGGCGGCGTCTCCGGGTTGTAGAGGTGCCGGCCCCACACGCGGTACCAGTAGCCGTACTTCTGCCAGTCCCACTGCGGATCCAGCTGCGGATCGGCGTAGCCGATGCGGCTCCCTCCGGCCTTCCCCGTTCCCCGCCGGCCACGGCACGTCACCGGCTCCATCAGGTCGGTCCCAGCCGAGTCGCAGAACTGGAACGCGCGCGAATAGGCGGCGGCCGCCGCCGGGTCTCCCCACAGCAGCAGGCGCTGCGTCCCCGAGAACACGCGGTGGGTCACGGTGTACCTGCGATCGTCGCGCAGCAGGTCGCCGTAGCCGTAGCGGGTGATGCTGCGCGAGCCCTCGCTCAACGTCATCAGCCCCTGGCCGCTTCGCCCCTCGACCGGCATCTCGTGCTCGCGGATCGCCGCCTGGTGGTAGGGAAGCCCCTGGTGCTCGGCCCAGCCCTTCAACGCGACGTTGACCGGCATGCCGGTGTCGAGCGCGGCGTCGATCATCCTGGTGTCGAGACCCTTGGCGTGCAGGTCGATCTCCACCCGCCGGCCGCAGCGCGCGACCCCGTCGAAGATCGTCCGCCAGAAGGCGTAGTTGCCTTCGGGCACCCCACTTTCCCCGTGCGTTCGCAGCGCGACGCTCGAGATCTCGGGGCAGGCCCGCAGCAGCGCGGCAAGCGCGTCGCGGCAGTAGGCGGCGTGGGTTTCCGGCGTCAGGCCTTCGATCGTGTGCTGCGCTCGGGGGCTGTCATGCCAGACGTAGCCGTGCATCCAGATTCCCAGCTGGAAGTCGATCCCGCGAGCCACCGTCTGCCGCGCGATGAACCGCAGCGTGTCGAGGTTGCGATCGCGCTCCTCGTCTGCCAGGTTGGCCGCGCGAACGCGGTACCCCGGGACCTCCAGGAGGAACGGATACGCGAAGAGGAAGTAGGCATCATCGACGTGGCGCAGGAAGTCGTAGCCGAGGCCGAACGCCAGGTGGAAGCGGTTGAAGCGGTGCGTGGCGAGCATGTCGAGGTATGCCGGCCACATCCCGCGATCGTAGAACCACGGCTTGTCGAGGGGTTCGCTCGTGAACTGCCGCATCACGCTGCGGACGCGGTTGGCGGGCCGCTCCACGACAGGCGTCTCGACGTGGAGCGCGGCGTGCGGCCGCGCCGCGTGCCGGGCTCGATCCGCAAGTTCCGTCAGGGCGTAAGCGAGACCGCGCGCGTCCGGCCCGCAGGCGACGGTGGCCGGGCGGCGCGACAGCTTGGCTGCGGCAAGCACGAGGCTCTCAGGCACGTCCGGCGGCGTCAGCCCGCTGCCTGCCAGCGCGCTCTGCACCATTGGGGACCGGGCGCCGCCCGCCACGATGCACGCCGCGTCGGAAGGCACGTCGCGCAGGTCGTGGCGATCGAGCATCGCCACGCCCGCCCCCGACAGCGCGCTTCGCAGTTCCCCGATGGCCCACCGGCCGGCAGCCGAGGAGGCGACAGGGTCTTCCGGATCGACAATCAACGCAACCGAAGCGGCACGCTCGCCGCGAGACAGCGCCGGCAACCCGCCCAGCACCGCGCCGCCAGCCAGACCCGCCCTGAGGAAGTCGCGTCTTCTCATCGGAGCCCCGCTTGTCATTCAGCACCGCTACAGGCAACTCCCAACATGGGTTGAGCAAGGAAGTGCCTTCTACCGCGGTTCGCCGTCCATCCCGCGAAGCTGCTCGTCCAACGCGCTGATCGCCTGTTCGAGCATGGCGCGGTGGCCGGGCTTGACCGCGCGCGCCAGGTCGGCCCGGGCCTTCGCCCGCTGCAGCTCGAGCGTCAGCCGCCTGGCCGCCCGTTCGCGCTGCTCGGGCGTGCGCGGGCCGGCAACCCGCTTGGTGCCGCGCTCGTGCTCGTCCTGCTGTGATTCGACCGACTTGCTCTCCCATCCCCGGGCCATGGCGTAATCCTACAGCGGGGGCACCCTCGCCTCCAGCGGCTGCTGGCAGCCCCTCCACCTCCGCCCTACAATAGTGAGGTTGTACTCGCAAGCCCTTGAGCCTTGAGCCTTGAGCCTTAAGCCTTGAGCCGTCTCGCCGCCTTGAGCCCTGAGCCCTGAGCCCTGAGTCCTGAGCCTTTCCTATGTCTTCTCCCCGCGTCCGTTTCGCCCCGTCCCCCACCGGTTACCTGCACGTCGGAGGCGCCCGCACCGCGCTCTTCAACTGGCTCTACGCGCGGCACAACGGCGGCACCTTCGTGCTGCGGATCGAGGACACCGACCTCGAACGGTCGTCCGCCGAGATGGTGACCGGCATCCTCGACGGGATGCGGTGGCTGGGGCTCGACTGGGACGAGGGCCCCGAGGTGGGAGGGGCTCACGGGCCGTACTTCCAGTCCGAGCGCCTCGAGCGCTACCGCTCGGCGGCCGAGTCGCTCGTCGCCTCGGGCCACGCCTACTACTGCTACTGCAGCCCGGAGGAACTGAAGGCGAAGCGGGCGGCCGCCGAGGCCGCGGGCGGCGACGCAGCCGCCGCCTGGCAGTACGACCGCACCTGCGCGAACCTGCCCGCCAGCGAGATCGCGCGGCGCGAGGCTGCCGCGATGCCCCGCGCCATCCGCTTCCGGATGCCCCCGGGCACCACCGCGTACGACGACGTGGTGCACGGGCGAATCGAGTTCGACAACGCGGTGATCGAAGACTTCGTCGTCCTGCGTTCCGACCGTCATCCCACCTACCACCTGTCGGTCGTCGTCGACGACATCGACATGCGCATCACCGACATCGTCCGCGGCGACGATCACATCTCGAACACGCCGAAGCAGGTGCTGCTCTACCAGGCGTTCGACGCCGCGCTGCCGCGCTTCGCCCACGTGCCGCTGATCCTCGGCCCCGACAAGCGCCGGCTCAGCAAGCGCCACGGAGCGACCTCGGTGATGGAATACGCGCGCCAGGGGTTTCTCCCCGAGGCGATGTTCAACTTCCTCGCGCTGCTCGGGTGGTCGCCGGGCGACGACCGCGAGTTCTTCACCCGCGGCGAGCTGATCGAGGCGTTCACGCTCGAGGGCATCAGCTCGAGCAACGCAGTCTTCAACCCCGAGAAGCTCGACTGGTTCAA
Organism: Vicinamibacterales bacterium; assembly: GCA_035348395.1. Taxonomy (GTDB): domain Bacteria; phylum Acidobacteriota; class Vicinamibacteria; order Vicinamibacterales; family Fen-181; genus JARKSS01. The sequence continues at coordinate 7,700 of DAOPQX010000040.1, forward strand.
CAGCCAGCACCTGGCGCGGCTGAGCGGCGACGAGCTGACCGGCCGCCTCGAGCCGCTGCTGCGCGAGCGCGGCTGGTGGCGCGAGAGTCTCCGGGGCCCGGAACGGCCGTGGTTCCACCAGGTGCTCGAGGTGCTGAAGCCGCGCGCGCGGAAGGTGGCCGACCTGGTCGAGCAGGGGCGCTATTTCTTCGAGGCGCCCACCGGCTACGACGCCGGCGCCGTGAAGAAGCACCTGTCGGATCCCGCGCTCGCCGGACCGCTGCTGGCGTGGCGCGAGGCGATCCTCGCCGTCGAGCCGTTCGATCCCCCGTCCATCGAGCAGGCCTTGAGAGCAACCGCCGCGGCGAGAGGGGTGAAAGCGGCAGCCCTGATTCACGCCACGCGGATCGCCCTCACGGGACAGGCGGTGAGCCCAAGCCTCTTCGAGGTGGCTGCGCTGGTGGGACGCGAGGCGAGCGCCACCCGGATCGAGGCGCTGCACCGGTTCCTCGAGGCCGGCAAGTAGGGCTTTCTCGGCACTTGCCTCCACACTTCTCTTTGTGAGTTCTCCCGGAACGACACACTGGCGCCCGCGGGGGGCGCCTCAAACCGGTAGAGCTATCTCCAATAACGGCAGAGGGATAAGGGCGGACCCGACTCCTCAGGTGGCACATCGGTTGCAGCCTCGGCCGACGACTAACAGAACAAGGCGGGCCTCCGCTGAGGCCGTTAGCAGAAGCCGAGGAGGGCCAGTCGTGGCTAAAGAGGATCGAGGGTTTGCGTCGATGGACCGCGCCAAGCAGCGCGAGATTGCCAGCAAGGGCGGGAAGGCGGCCCACCAGAAGGGCACGGCGCACGAGTGGACGAGCGAGGAGGCTCGCGAAGCCGGGCGCAAGGGCGGCATGGCGAGCCACCGCCGCCGGCAGCAGAGCGGCGGACAGGCCTCCGAATCGTCCGAATCGGGCAGTCAGCGGTAGCCCGCCCTTATCCGGAGGCTCACTTGGGGTCGGGCCGTGACCGGTCCGACCCTCGAGGTCACACGCCAGCCACCAAAGCAGGTCAACTGGTCAATTCACTCGCGGCGCAGGGCCGTGACCGGGTCGACCCGCGACGCGCGCCACGCGGGCAGGAAGGCCGCCAGCATCGCAATAAGGCCGAGCAGCGCGGCAGCCGACGCGAAGGTGACAGGGTCGCGAGGGGTCACGCCGTAGAGCAGCCTGCCCAGCAGTCCACTCAGGGCCAGCCCGATGCCCGCCCCCGCCACGAGACCGGCGGCGACCAGGGCGGCGCTCTCCCGCAGGAATTGGCGAACCAGTCCGGCCGGGGGAGCGCCCAGCGCCAGCCGGACGCCGATCTCCGGGATCCGCTGCGTCGCGCTGTACGCCAGAACGCCGTAGACGCCCACCGACGCGATCAGCAGCGCCACGCCGGCGAAGGCCGCCAGCAGCATCATCACGAAGCGCCGCTGGGCGATCGTCTCGTTCACCACCTCGTCCATGGTGTTCACCTGCGACACGGGCAGTTCCGGGTCGAGGCGGCGCAGCTGGCCGAGCGCCTGCAACGCCATCGCGTCGGGAGCGCTCGCCGTCCGGATCACCACGCCCATCAGCGGAAAGGCCATCTGCCGGTTCGTCAGGTAGATCATCGGCCGAACGTCGCGGTCGAGGGCCTCGTGCCTGACGTCGCCCACGACCCCGACGATCTGCGCCTCGACAGAGCCATTCTCGCCAAGCCGCACGCGGAGCCACCGGCCGAGTGGGTTCTCGTCAGGGAAGATCTGCCGGACCAGCGCCTCGTTGACGATGGCTGCGCCGCGCCCCGCTTCGCCGTCCCGAGCCTCGAAGAGCCTTCCCCTTCGCAGCGGAATCCTCATCGTCTCGAAGTAGCGGCCGGCGATGATGCGGATGTCGGCCGACGGGAGGTTCGCCTCGCCGGGGAACGGCCGGCCCTCGATCGAGAAGCCGGTGGCGATGGGGACGCCGCGGAACGGGAAGCCGCTCGAGACGCCGGCGGAGCGTACGCCGGGCACACGTGACAGCTCCTCGATCAGGCGGTCGAACAAGGCGGCCCGGCTCGCGGGCTCCTCGTACCGCGATTGCTGAAGCAGCACCCGCATCGTGAGCACGTGGTCCGGGCGGAAGCCGGGGTCCACGTCGAGCAGGCTGCCGATGCTGCGGATCATCAAACCCGCCGCCACGAGAAGCGTGAAGGCGAGCGCGAGCTGCGCGGCGGCGAGGACGCGCCGGAGATGGCGGTGCGAGCGGCTCTCCTTGCCCGCCCGGGCGCCCTCGCGGAGGGCTCCTTGTATGCGCATCCGCGAGAGGCTCAGCGCGGGGACGAGCGCGAACACCAGCACCGTGCCCAGCGACAGCGCCGACGCGAAGGCCAGCACGCCGCCATCCAGCGTGATCTCGTCGGCGGGTCGCGGCAGCGACAGCAGGTGCACGGCGGCCGCGAGCAGGTAGTCGAGCGACCACCACGCGAGCAGTACGGCGAGGCTTCCGCCAATCGCCGCCAGCACGACGCCCTCGGTGAGCAGCTGCTGGACGATGCGCCACCGGCCTGCGCCGAGAGCCGTCCGGAGTCCCAGCTCGCGCTCGCGCCCCAGGCCCCGGTTCAACGACAGGTTGGCGACGTTGACGCAGGCGAGCAGGAGCACGAAGCCGACGGCGCCGAACAGCACGAGCAGCACCGGGCGAATCTCCCCGAGCAGCTGCTCGTTGAGCGATACCACCCGCACGCCCCACCCCTCGTCGAAGTCCGGCAGCTCGGCGCGCAGCGACGCGGCGATCGCCTCGAACTCGGATCGGGCGTCCTCGAGCGACACCCCGTCGCGCAGCCGTCCGACCACCGTCAGGTACCGGCCGCGCGGCGTGCGCGCCTCGACTGGGAAGGCGATCGGCGTCCAGAACTCGCTGGCCGGAGAGAGGATTGAGAACCCCGGCGGCATCACCCCGACCACCGTCACCGCCTCGCCGCCGAGCGTGATGCCGCGTCCGACGATGGCCGGGTCGGCGTTGAAGCGGCGCCGCCAGAGCCGATCGGAAAGGACGACCACGGCATCGCCGCCGGGGCGGTCCTCGCTTTCGAGAAACGTGCGGCCCAGCGCGGGCATCGCACCGAGCATCGGGAAGAGGCTGGCATTGACGGCCTGGCCTTGCAGCTCTTCCGGTTCACCGGCGGCGGTCAGCGTCGCCGTGCTCGTGGCGATCGCCGCCATCTGCGAGAACGTCCGGCTTCGCTCCTGCCAGCGGAGGAAGTTGGCGGGCGACACCACGTTGGCCGGGTTGTCGCTGTCGAGGCGCCGCTCCCAGATGACGGCCAGGCGGTCGGATTGCCGGTAGGGCAGGGGCCGCAGCAGGACGGCGTTGACCAGGCTGAAGACCGCCGTGTTGGCGCCGATGCCGAGCGCCAGCGTGCAGGCGGCCACCGCCGTGAAGCCCCGGGGCACCTGCTTCTTGCGGAAGTCGAGACGGGCATGGAAAGCGTTTCTCCGGCACAATGGGGCATGGCCGATTCAGCCCCCGGGTTTGCCATCGCCCCGCCCATCGAGCCAATGCTCGCGCGCCTGGCCGACACCCTGCCGGCGGGCGACTTCATCTACGAGCCCAAGTGGGACGGCTTCCGCGCGATCGTCTTCCGCGGGGGCGCCGAGGTCTTCATCCAGAGCCGCGACCTGCGGCCGCTCGACCGGTACTTCCCGGAACTGCACGCGGAGTTCCTGGCGGCGCTGCCCGAAGGGTGTGTTCTCGACGGGGAGATCGTGATCGCCGCCCCCTCGGGCCTCGACTTCGACGCGCTGCAGATGCGGCTGCACCCGGCCGCGTCGCGCGTCGCGAAGCTGGCCGGCGAGACGCCCGCCTCGTTCGTCGCGTTCGATTTGCTCGCCGAGTCCGGCCGCGACCTGCGTGCGCTGCCGCAGCGCGAGCGCCGCGACCGGCTCGAGCGGCTGCTCGGCGCCGCGACTCCCCCGATCCACCTCACGCCGGCGACGCTCGATCTCGGGACGGCAACCGAGTGGCTGGCACGGTTCGAGGGGGCCGGGCTCGACGGCGTGGTGGCCAAGCTGTCCGAGCTTCAGTACCAGCCCGGCAAGCGCGCCATGGTGAAGGTGAAGCACGCGCGCACCGCCGACTGCGTGGTGGGCGGCTTTCGCTGGCACAAGAGCGGGCACGACCGGGTCGGCTCGCTGCTGCTCGGCTTGTACGACTCCGGGGGAACGCTGCACCACGTCGGCGTGACGTCGGCCTTCACGATGGCCACGCGGAAGGCGCTGGCCCTCGAGCTGGCGCCGCTGCGCGAGGACGCGCTGAAGGATCACCCGTGGCGCGAGTGGGCGGAGGGCGGGGCCGACGCGGCGGCGCGCATGCCCGGCGCGCAGAGCCGGTGGAGCGCCGGCAAGGACCTTTCCTGGGAGCCGCTGCGGATCGAACGCGTCTGCGAGGTGAAGTACGACCACCTGCAGGGCGACCGCTTCCGTCACGCGACGCAGTTCCTGCGGTGGCGGCCCGACAAGCGCCCCCGCGACTGCCGCTACGACCAGCTGGAGGTCACGCCGCCCTACGAGCTGGAAAGGGTGTTCGGGGCAGCCTAGCTGAGCCTCGAGCTGAACCTGGCTGCCCCAGCCGGGATTCAGGACCGCAAGGCGCCCACCTCGATCGGCGGCGTGCGCAGGGTGCCGGTGTCGCCGTCGTGGCGGACGAACATCAGCACGACCGACACCCGCGCGCCGATCTCGACGTAGGGACCATTCCCGATCGCCACCTCCAGGTCCACCGTCCCTCCCGGGGCGATCGTTCCATCCCACACGAGCGGCTGGCCGGCGATGCGCGGGACGGCGGTCACAGGGTGGTTCCCATCGCGCTCGTCGTACACGACGGCGGCGGCGTTGAACCGGTGGTCGTCCTGCCCGGCGTTGTGCACCCGGATGTTGACCAGGCCCCCGAGCGTCCCGCCGCCGTCGGGGCCCGGATCGAGCACGCGCGGCGCGAAGTCGCGGTTCAGGGACGCGCCGGTGATGGTGAAGCTGATGCTTCCGATACGGACCTCGGTCCGCGGCGAGGAGGGGACGTTCAACGTCGGCGGCGCGAAGCAGCCTTCAGCGGCGAGAAGGGCGGCCGGCAGGAGGAGTACGAACAGGTTGCGGCGCATGACGATCGAATAGATGAAATGCAGTAGTGACCTCACGATCGAGCTCCACGAGATGAACGGCGGCGCGAGGGCTGCACCCGGGCAGGCTCGTCCGGCTGCTTGCGGTAGTGAGGGGGCCACGGCGCGTCGCCCTGGCCGTCGCGCTGCTGTCGCGCCGACAGTTCGAGCAGCGCGTCCAGCGAGCACGGGTGGTCGTCGATGCCTGCCAGGCGGTCGCCTACCGCCGCGAACCGCGACGGCATCGTCTTCAAGGTGAAGTCGGCCGGATCGCAGTCGCCGACCTCGTCCCACGACAGCGGCGCGGAGACTCGTGCGTCAGGCTTGGGCCGCACCGAGTACGCCCCCGCGACCGTGCGATCCTTCGCGTTCTGGTTGTAGTCGAGAAAGACGCCGTGGCGCTCCTCCTTCCACCACTTGCTGGTGGCCAGCGCCGGGGCCCGGCGCTCGACCTCGCGCGCGAAGGCGAGCGCGGCCTGGCGCACCTGGTCGAAGGTCCACCGCGGCGCAATCCGGACGGCCACGTGAATGCCGCGGGAGCCGGAGGTCTTCGGCCACCCCGTCAATCCGAAGTCGCCGAGGGTCGCCCGTACGATGCCAGCGACCTCGCGCACCTGCGGCCAGCGGACGCCGGGCACCGGGTCGAGGTCCACGCGCAGCTCGTCGGGGTGATCGACGTCCTCGGCGCGCACGGGATGCGGGTGCAGCTCGAGGCACGCGAGGTTTGCCATCCACGCGAGCGTGGCCGCCCCGCGCGGCACCACCTCTTCGGCGCTTCGCCCGGACGGGAAGCGCAGCGTGACCACCTCAACCCACGATGGCCGCGATGCGGGCGCCCGCTTCTGGTAGAAGAACTCGCCGTCCACGCCGTTCGGATAACGGACCAGCACGTTGGGCCGCCCCCCCGATCCCCGCAGGGCTCCCTCGGCCACCGCGAGGTAATAGCGGACGAGGTCGAGCTTGGTGTGCCCGGGCTCGGGGAACAGCACCTTGCCGGGGTTGGTGACGGCCACCTCGACGCCGTCCACCTTCACTGTCTCCTGGGGGGCCATGCAGCTATTATGGGAAAAAGCGGACAAGATGACACGGAGGGTCCCCATGAGTGGTCGCGAGGTCGTCATCGTCGGAGCCGCCCGGACGCCAATCGGCTCGTTCCTTGGTTCGCTGGCGTCGGTTCCCGCGCCGCGGCTCGGGGCGGTCGCCATCCGCTGTGCGCTGCAGCGCGCGGGAGTCGATCCCGCGGCTGTGGACGAGGTCGTCATGGGCAACGTGCTGCAGGCCGGCGTGGGGCAGGCGCCAGCCCGGCAGGCGGCGATCTTCGCCGGCCTCCCGCCCACGACGCCTTGCTGGACCATGAACAAGGTGTGCGGGTCGGGGCTGAAGGCAGTGATCAGCGGGGCGCAGGCGATCGCGCTCGGCGACGCCGAGGTGGTGGTCGCCGGCGGGATGGAGTCGATGTCGAACGCTCCGCACTACCTCCGCGTGCGCGCCGGCCAACGCCTCGGGCACGCGTCGCTCGTGGACGGTCTCGTGTTCGACGGCCTCACCGACGCCTACGACAGCCGCCACATGGGGGAGTGGGCCGAGGTGACGGCTGCCGCCCGCGCGATCACCCGGCAGATGCAGGACGAGTTCGCGGCCGAGTCGACGCGGCGCGCCGTCGCGGCACAGAAGCAGGGGCTGTTCGCCGCCGAGATCGCCTCGGTGGAGATCGAGGGGCGCAAGGGCGAGAAGACCGTCGTTTCCGAGGACGAAGGGCCCAAGACCGCGCGGCCCGACAAGATCGCGTCGCTGAAGCCGGTCTTCAAGAAGGACGGGACCATTACGGCCGCCAACGCCTCGAGCATCAACGACGGCGCGGCGGCGGTGGTGCTGATGAGCGCCGAGCGGGCGGCGGGCGAGGGCCGGCCCGTGCTCGCACGGATCACGGCCTGGGGCGGCGCGGCGCGAACGCCCGGCGAGTACACGATTGCGCCCACCGACGCCATCCGCGCCACGCTGTCGAGGGCGGGGCTCGGGATCGACGACATCGACCTCTGGGAGATCAACGAGGCGTTCGCGGTGGTGTCACTGGCCAACAACATGCTGCTCGGCCTCGACCCCGCCAAGGTCAACATCCGCGGCGGCGCCGTCGTGCTCGGTCACCCGATCGGCGCCAGCGGCGCCCGCATCCTGGTGACGCTGCTCCACGCGCTGAGAGACGAGCGGAAGAAGCGCGGCGTCGCCTCGCTGTGCATCGGCGGCGGCGAGGCGGTGGCCCTCGTCGTGGAGCGCCCGTCGGCGGGATGACGTGCAGACGCTGCTGATCGCCTGCCGCACGCTCGAGAGCGAGATTGCGCTGGCCGGGCGCGAAGCGGGGATCGCCCGCCCGACGCGCTGGGTGGAGCCGGGGCTCGACGCCCGGCCCGACAGACTGCGCGATCTCCTGCGCGACGAGCTGCACCGGGTGTCGTGCGAGAACGCCAGCCGCGCCGCCTCCAAGGGGGCTTCCACCGGGCGCGTGCTGCTCGCCTTCGGGTACTGCGGCCACGCGCTCCTCGGCCTGCACGCCGCCAGCTTCGAGCTGGTCTTCCCCCGGGCGGACGACTGCATCAGCCTGCTGCTCGGATCGGCCGAGCGGCGCGAGGCGGTTGCCGGCGAGACCCCCACCTACTTCCTCACCGAGGGCTGGCTCGAGCACGAGACGAACGTCTGGTCCGACTACCAGCGGGCGGTCGCGACGATGGGGGCCGAGCGGGCGAAGCAGGTGATGGCGATGCTGCTCGCCCCCTACGAGCGCCTCGGCGTCATCGACACCGGCGCCTGCCCGCTGGCGCGCGTGACCGAACGCACCCGGCCAATCGCCGAGACCTTCGGCCTGCGTCACGAGGTGATTCCAGGCTCGACACGCTACCTGCGGCAGCTGCTCGCCGGGCCCTGGGGGGACGAGTTCGTTACAATACCCCCCGGCGGCACGGTGACCCTCGACCACTTGCTGCGGCAGGACCGCACGCCATGATTCACCGAATCCTCTGCCCGCTGGACCTTTCCGACTTCTCCAAGCGCGCCTTCGAGCACGGCCTCGTGCTGGCGCGCTGGTACGGCGCGAAGGTCGTGGCGCTGCACGTCTTCGCCGGCTTCATGCCGCCCGGCGACGAGAGCACCTACCCGGCGTGGCTCCGCCGCGTCCCCGAGGCGCGCAAGGAGATCGATCGCGAGCTGCACGAGCAGGTGTCGTCGCCGCTGGCCGAGGGGATGGACGTCCCGCTGGTCCTGCGGGAGGGCGACCCGGTTGCGGGGATCCTGGCCGAGGCCAAGGCCATGGCGGCCGACCTGGTGGTGATGAGCACGCACGGGCGCAGCGGGTTCGATCGGCTGACGCTCGGCTCGGTGGCGTACAAGGTGCTCCGCAAGTCGCCGTGCCCCGTCCTGATCGTTCCCGCGCAGCAGGCCAGGCAGGGCGAGTTCCAGGGCTACCGCCGGATCATCTGCGCGACAGACTTCTCGCCCGACTCGGGTCACGCGCTCGACTTCGCACTCTCGATTGCCGAGCGTGCCGGCTCGCGCCTCACCATCGCTCACGTCGTCGAGGTGGCCGAGAACCCCGAGGTGCTGGAGGGGGATTCGCCGCTTGCGGTGGTGAGACGGGAGCGAATCGAGAAGGCGCACGCACGGCTTCGCGAGCTGGTGGCCGCGCGCGAGGGGCAGGAGCCGGCAGTCGACGAGACGGTGAGGATCGGGAGGCCGTACGTCGAGCTGCTGGCGCTGGCGAAGGCAACCGAAGCCGACCTGCTGGTGCTCGGCGTGCGGGGACGCGGCGCGATCGATCTCACGCTGTTCGGCTCGACGACCGCCCAGGTGGTCCGCCGTGCAG
>DAOPQX010000041.1:0-16519 GCA_035348395.1 Vicinamibacterales bacterium
GAGCACTCGGTTCGGGACCGAGGGGTCGGAGGTTCAAATCCTCTCGCCCCGACCACTCAATCAAGACCCGCAAGAAGCCTTTCATTGGCCGTGATGGCCGGTGAAGGGCTTTTTTGTTGCCGACTCAGTGCGTCAGCCCGTAGATGACGTAGTTCACGCCGAACTTGAACGCTTCGTTGGTCGGATCCACCGCGTAGAAGCCGCGGCCGGAGTGCTCCATGTAGTCGCCAATGTCCATGTTGTAGTTGATGACGACCATCAGGCGCTTCGACGGGTCGTTGTCCTGGTGGATCCCGTAGAACTCGCCCATCAGGCCGCTCTCACCAAGCCGCCCGGGATAGGGGACCTCGAGCGACTCGATCGAGAAGAACGACTGGAAGACCGGGTGGTTCTCTGGAAGACGGTCGATCCGGGCGTTCGGCAGCACCTTCCGCATCGCGGCCTCGAAGACCTGCCACTCGCGCTCGAAGTGGAAGTCGTCCACGATCAGGAACCCGCCCTTGGCCAGGTACGTGCGCAGCCCCTGCGCCTCGGTGTCGGTCGGATACCAGTAACCGGGCTCCGACAGGTAGGCGATGGGGAACTTCATCAGCTCAGGGTCATCCATCCGCAGGATGCTGCTGCGGTCCGGTCGCGGGTGGACGTACGTCAGATCGTTCAGGATGAGCGTGAAGTTCTGCTCCATGTCCGGGTAGTCGTACGACCACCCTCCGTAGTGCGGGTACCACAGGCGCACGATCGTGAACCGCCCGTCGTACGGCACCGCGGTCACAGATGGAACCTGATCGAACCAGAAGCGCCGCCGCTGCGCGTGAAGCGTCACGGCGAGCAGTAGCGCCGCGAGGAAGACGAGCCCGAGGCGGCGGAGAGAACGTCCTCGAGAAAGCATGGGGGCACTGAGACGTACTCTAGAGGGGAAGACGGCAGGGTGAAAGGAAAAAGGGGAGGGCGCCTGCATGGCCCTCCCCGAAGCTCCGCTATTTGCCCCCTTCCGCAAAGCTGATGGTCACCCGCATCTCGACGTCGATGGGGACGCAGTTCAGGTAGGTCGGGCTGAACTCCCACTGCCGCACCGCGTCGATCGCCAACCGCTCGAGGTCGCGGTGGGCCGACGAGACGACGGTCACGTCGTGCACGCCGCCGTCCGCGCCGATGACGGCGTCCAGCGTCACCACGCCGGCAACCCCGGCAGCCTTCAGGCCCTCCGGGTAGGCCGGCCGGACGTCCACCAGCTTGAGGGGCGGCAGGAGCTCGCCGCCGCCCTCGCCGGCCGCCTCCCCGCCGCCGCATCGCTCGGAGGTGCGCTTGCGCGCTTCGTCCCGAGCCCGCTGGCGTCCGGCGATCTGTTCGGAGTCGGCGACCGGAGTCGTGGGGCCGGAGACGACCCTGATCGACTCGGTGACGCTTCCGACCTGCAGCTTGATCGTCCGGCTCGCATCGCTGCCGATCGTCAGAGCCTGCTTGAGCGTCTTGAAGCCCGGCTTCTGCACCGCCAGCACGTAGTCGCCGGAGGGAAGCGCCTGGAATTCGAAGCGACCGGCCCGGTCCGTGCGCACCTCGAACTTCGCTCGCGCCGCCTCGTTCGACAGCACGAGCACGGCCTCGGTGATGGCGCGATCCGTCTGGTCGACCACGGTTCCAGAGAAGGACCAGAAACGGCCCTGCGCGGCGGCGAGCGGCATGGTGAGCGCGGCGAAGGCAGCCAGGACGCCAACCCGCGTCCTCGTCTTCACCGGGCGGCGACTGACGTTCTTGCTCAGCATGGCACGCACTCTCCCTTCAAGGCTCGTTGGCCGAGCCATCGCCAGGGCGGGGCGTACCGACCCCAGCCCAGCGCGCCTCGCCAGATCGAGCAGATGCGACGCGTAGTCGGCCGGCCCGACGCCCGACCCGATCACCTCGTCGTCACAGGCACGTTCTCCTTCCTGGCGCAGCCGCCGGCTCGCAATCCAGAGCAGCGGGTTGAACCAGAGCACGGCGCGAAGAGCCTCTGCGAGCATCTGGGCCGCCCAATCGCCGCGGACGACGTGCGCGAGCTCGTGCCGCAGGACCACTCGGAGACGGTCCTCCGGCCACTCCTGCGCGTCGGCCGGCAGGAGCACCGTGGGCCGCACGACGCCCCAGGTCACCAGGGGCGCCGAATCGCTTTGTAGAATCGTGACGTCACGGCGCAGACCGATGGCGCGCCGGGTGTCGGCTGCGATCGAGAAGAGCGGACCCGACGTGACTTTCCGCGCGGCCGCGGCAGCCCGCGACAGCCGCAAGAGTCCCGCGGCCAGCGCCCAGAGGCTCGCGAGCGCGCCGGCGAGCCAGGCCGAGAGCAGGACGATCGGCAGGAAAGGGCGGGCGCTTCCGGTGCTCGCGCGAGGCGTCGGCGCCTGCACCGTCGCCGCCGGCTGGGCGAGCCCCCGGACGACGACCCGCGCGCTCACGTCGGCCTGGCGCGCGGGCTCCTCGATCCCCAACGCCGGGGGAGCGATCCGCCACGACGGCAGCGCCAGCTGGAGCAGCGGCATCGCGGCCGCGCAGGCGATGCCGGCCGTGAGGATCCAGTGCCGGAGGGCTGCCGAGCGCCGCGACAGGACCGAAACGGCGCCAAGAGCGGCGAGAACGACGAGCGAAACGCGTACGGCCGTCTCGACAAGCAGGCTCATCGCTCGCCTTCCTTTCGGGCCCGCGCCACGACCTGGGCGATCCGCTCCAGCTCGTCGGCCGAAACCCTTCCGCCGTCCGGACCCAGCAGGGCCGCAACCACTCGCTCGGTCGAGCCGCCGAAGAAGGTGTCCACCAGGTGGCGGAGCGCCGACTTGCTGGCGACGGTTCGGGGCAGGGCGGGGGTGTACACGTACCGCAACCCTTCCTCCTCGTGCCGGACGTGGCCTTTCGACTCGAGGACGCGGAGCTGGGTGCGGACCGTCGAGTAGGCAGGATCGCCGGGCAGTTCCCGCCGCACCTCGGCCGCCGTCGCCCGGCCCAGGCGGTAGAGGATGTCGATGATCTGGCGCTCGCGGCGGGAGAGCGCAGCGTGAACCGGCTGCCGCATGATGCGATGAATATAACAGGCTGCTATAAAAATAGCAAGAATGGTCGCCCGCGCTCGTAGAACTCGTGGCAGGGGCAGGGTCACTGGCAGAGAGAAAAGGGCGGACGCTCAGGCTCCTCCGGCGGCGGGCGGCACCAGGCTGCGGAACGTGAAGCGGCCTCCCTCGGCCCGCACCTCGTACACCGCGACGTCGTTGGCGCCCGCGCGCAGGCACTCGGGCCGCACCATCGCCGACCACCTCCCCTCGTCGCGAGAGCCCGAGGTCACCACGCGGGAGGTGGCGCGGATGGTGCCGTTGACGGCCACGGCCAGCACCTGGTGGTCGAGGGTTCCCTGCAGCGCCCGGATGGTACCGGTGATCAGCGCGGGCACGAAGGCGCCCTCCGGGTCGACCGATCTGTACATACTCTTCCGATCAATCCGAACATCCAGGGCGGTCTGCGGGGAAACCTCGAAGTCCGCAACGTTCCGCCCGACCAGCTCGGCGGTGTAGTTCCTGCGGGGGCTCCACGCAGGCCCCGGGCCGAAGATCTCGATCTTCCGGCGCGCCGACTCGAGCGACGCGGCCGCAATCCGCTGGGGCTCGGTTCGGTGGCGCCGGGTCGCCCCGTTGAAGTACATCCGCACGCTCGTCTTCGGCGCGCCATCGGCCAGCAGCGACCGCCCGTCCCGTTGCCCGGATCGCGGGATTCGCAGGACGTCCATGACGGTCGGGACGATGTCGATCGTCTCGGCCGGCCGATCTGAGACGCGCCCCTCGCGCTGCCCGGGCAGCTTGACGAGCAGCGGCACGTTCATGATGTCGGCGAAGTTGCGGCGGTCGGGCTTCTTGTAGTGTCCGCCCGGCTGGAAGCTGGCCCCGTGATCCGAGGTGACGATCACCAGGGCGCGGTCGAACTCACCCCTCGACCGCAGGCGGTCGAGGAGCAGCCCGAGAAGACGATCGGCGGCGCCCACCTGCAGCAGGTGCCGCTGGTAGTTGACGGCCACTTGCCAGTCGTCGGTCACCCACTGCTCGTCGCCGTACAGACCGGGAAGGTGGCGCAACGTCGTCGCGGTCTGTCCTGAGGGAAGGTAGACGAACGGCTCGTGCGGCAGCAGCACGTGGGCGAAGTAGAGCGTCGGGCGTTCCGCGTCGGGTTCGATCGTGTCGATCCACTCGTACGGGTGCCGGTCCCCGCTGTTCGACGCCTTGAAACGATCCTGCGCGTCCTGGTGCCAGAACCCCCGCCAGTCGTGGCGCACGTCGGGAAGGCCTTCCGCGAGGTCGGCGGGCAGGAGGCGGTGAAGGTAAGCGACGGAGGCATCCAGGCCGGCCGCCGCCAGGCGCCTGGTCAGCGGCGTCGGATCGGGGCACAGAGCGGGCGGGCACAGCCGCGTCATCGGCTCCTGCACGTGCAGCGCGTATGCGGGCGCCAGGCCGGTGAACAGGTTGTCCGGGTGGGAAGAGGCGGTCGGCGTCTCCCCCCGCCTCGGGTAGCGTCCGGTCAGGATGGCGGGGACCGCCATCTCGGTCCGGTCGGCCACGCTGGTGGCCAGGCGGTACCAGGTCGCGGTATCGGCCAGCGCGGCGAAGTTGGGGTACGCCGCGCGATCGAGGCCTCCCCCGGCATCCATCAGCGAGACGAGCGGCAACTGATCGAACACCACGAGGACGACGGGAACGTTTACCGCCGGCTTCGCGTCGCCGAAGAAGACGCTTTCCACGGGCCGGAGCAGCCTCGAGGATGGCGACGACAAGACGAAGAGCAGCGGCGCCAGCAGGAACGCGGGAACCAGCAGAGCCACGAACAGCCGGACGCTCGACGACCGGCGGCAGCCTGCCTCCACGGCAAGGCCAGCCGCCATTGAGGCGAGCGCCAGCCCCCAGCCCGGTGCCGGGAGGTGGCGGATTGCCTGCAGGACGACGGCCGCCGCCAGCAGCGTGCGCAGCGTTCCGACGGTACAGGACGCGGCCCACCCGCCGAGCCGTCCCGCCACCCAGGCGAGCAGGACGAAGAGGAGCGGCGCGGCCACCGACACGAGCGCCAGGAACACCCACAGGTCGCGGCCTTCGAGCCGTTGGGCCACGAAGAACTCAGGGCTTCGCCCCAGCATGTCGAGCAGCGGGTAGGACACCGCCAGGGCGAACAGGGCAAGAACGTGTACGAGCGCGATCCGCCGGCCAACGCCCGGGCTCATCGCGAAGCCCTCCCGCGCCCCCCGCGCGCCGAGGACAGCAGGCGGTACAGGCGCGCGGGCACGCCGCCGAGCAGGCGGTTCAAGCCGCGCAGCAGCGGCGACCTCGCGCGCGGGTCGATCGCAGCGAGAGGCGACCGGCGCCGCTCGTCGAGGAACCGCTGGACGACAGGGCACCCGAGGCTGGCCAGGCAGTACGGGCTCAGCTCGCCCCGCACCAGGTGTGAACGGATCTCCTGCAGCGCGGGGGAATTCCACGCCGTCCGCCACTCGGCCATCGGCGCGATTGGCGTCGAGCCGTAGCAGCAGGGGAGGACGCCGCGCCGCAGGATGTAGTAGCTCTCCCACGGCTCGCGGCACAGCGGTTCGTTCGGGTAGCCTAGCTCGTCGGTCGCGCTCACGCCTTCTTCATCCTCACAGGGTCGCGGTTGGACGGAACCGCGACGCCTCGTCCAGGCCGAAGTCGAACTGGCTGACGACGCTCACCTCGTAACGGGCGGCGTACCGCTCGCACGCGGCAAATACGGGCTCCAGCGCCTCGGGCGTCATCAGCTCGCGCTCGTAATCGAACCGGTAGCCGCCCCGCTCGCGCACGATGCCGGGGTGCTCCAGGTGCAGCAGCGGCCGCAGGACGAGCGTGTCGGCTTCGACCAGCCGGCACAGGCGGAAATAGGACTCGAGGTCGTCGAGGTTGGCGGGCATCGGCATGAACACCATGTTCAGCCGCGGCCAGCCCCCCCCGGCCTCGCGCGCGTCCCGGAGGAAGAGGAGGCCGGCAAGCACCTCGTCCCACCGCTCGTTCCGGAGGCGGGCGTACGTGGCCCCGCTCGCCGCGTCGAGCGAAACGTACAGGTGGACGCGCCGGCCGGCCAGCAGGCCAACGGTTCGCGGCGTGAACGCCTGACCGTTGGTCGACAGCTCCATCACCTTGCCGCTCGAGGCGGCGAGGTCGAGCACCCGATCGAGACGGGGGTGCAGGAGCGGCTCGCCGAACGAGCAGTTGACCAGCAGCCGCGCGCCCTCGAACAGGCCTCCATAGCCCTCGAGTGTCCGATCGTCGACCGTCTCGTCCACCGCCTCGCCCTCGAGCGCCTTCATCGGGTCCCAGAGACAGTACACGCAGGCCGGCTTGATGTTGCACCGGCCGTAGAGGTCGATGCCGAGCGTCTGGGGGAACGACTCGACAACGGTCGCGCCACGCTGCATCTCGCGCTGGTTCCGCACCGCGTTGGCGGCAAGGAACACCTCGCGTTCGTGGCGCCGCTCGTCGTCGTGGAGGGTGAGCGCCCCGACGCGGATGCCCAGCTCGCGCGGGTCGCCGGCATGGCTCGACGCCGGCGTCAGCACGTTGACCCTCAGGATGATCTCCAGGTCCCCGCCTGGATCGGGCAGCGCGACGCTGTAAGTGTGCCAGCCCTTGGCGAGATCGAAGCGGGCCAGCTCGCGGCCCGCCGCGCTCACGGTCACCTGCTGGGCGAGATTGCGAAACGCCGAGAAGAGCGGCAGGGAACAGAAGCGGCGGCCGCATCGCAGGCTGTCGCGCAGGAGCAGGGCGGCCTCGCGCCGCGTCCACCTGAACACCCCGCGCTCGTCCCGCTCCTCGCCGTTCCAGCCTTCGCCGGCGGCCGGCACCCCGCAGCACACCTCACCCGCGCTCTGCCGGGCGGCACGATCAACGTCCTCGACACGCACGGTGTGGTGGAAGGAGTTGACGTGCGCGTGGCGCCTGCGATCGCCGTGAGCCTCGATGGGCCCGACGCGCACGCCGAGCGCGCGCGGATCCCCGGGGCGGGCCTCGGGAGGACAGAGGGCGCTCAGGCGCAGGGTAAGCCGCGCAGAGGCCGGCTCACCCGCGATCGATTGCGCCGCGCCATCCAGCACGTCCACATCGTACAAGTGCCAGCCGCGACGCAGCGGGAGCTCGGCCAGCAGGCGCTCGTCGCGCCAGATTGCCAGGACCTGCTGTCCAGCGTCGGTCTCGGCGGCGATCGGTAGGGTGAGGAAGCGCGTGCCGGGACGCACGAGGGCCGGCACCAGCACGCTCGCCTCGCGGCCCATCCAGCTGAACGGAAAGTACTCGTGCGTCTCGCGCTCGTACCATCCGTCGAGCTCGAGCGGCGAGTCGAGCGCGTCCTCGTCGAAGGCGTCCAGGCCCTTCACCATCACCCCGAGCATTCGGGGGTCGCCTGGCACCGAGAAGGTGCTATCCAGCCGCAGCTCGACGTCGAAGTCGCGCCCCCCGCCGAGCGGAAAGGCCAAGTACCCGAGCTGCTCCGCCACCTGGGCCGAACCGGTCGTCCGCCCGTTGACCGCGAGCGACAGCGACGGCACCGACGGCGCCGCGCCCCAGACCCCGCACGCCAGGCGCAGCCAGACCGACCGGCACGGCGACTCGGCGGCAATTCTCACCCGCGCCAGGGGTCCACTCCACCGGAACGGCCGGGCACCATCGTGCTCGACCGGGTACCAGCCGTCCCCATATGTGATGTTGAAGGTCGTCTGCATGCCGGACGGGTCATTCTAGCAGGAGGTGAGAGTCTGAGGCGGGACGCCCGTGCCACTGGGCCACTGCGCCACACAGGCGAGACGCCTGTGCTACTGGGCCACTGCGCCACACAGGCGAGACGCCTGTGCCACTGGGCCACTGCGCCACACAGGCGAGACGCCTGTGCTACTGGGCCACTCGAGCTGTCGAAGGCCGCGGTGACGGGTGTATCGTCTCAATTGATGGTGCGTCTCGCGGTGGTAGTGACGCTCGTGCTGGCTCCGGCGGCTTCCGGGGCCCTGGCTCAATCGCCGGTGGAGGGGCAGGGCAGTGCCGCGCAGGCGCAGGGCGCCGCACAACCGCTGGAGTCCGAACGCCCCGAAGCGATCATCGACCGCCTGCCGATCTCGCTCGAGGCGATCCGGAGCGGCATCGAGCGCGCGCCCGAGGCTCCGTCCGCCCTCCGCATCGGACAGCTCCCCACGTTCCGGGTGACCATCTACGGGCAGCGCCGCCAACTTCTGCCGGACTTCCAGGAAACGCTGCGGCAGCCGTGGCAGGCGCCGATCCCCGGCGGCATCCACAACAAGGAAGTGCTCGACATGATCACCCCGCCAGAGGCGCGGAGTTTCGGCGCGTTCACCAACGGCGACCTCGCCGAGGTGGCCGGCACGGCGCTGGTGAGCGGCCTGGCGGCCCGCGCGCTCTACAACGGGTACACGGCCGTCAAGGGAGCTTTGCGCAGCTGGCAGGAGGAGCGGATTCGCCGGGAGGTGGAGGCCGAGCTCGAGGCCTTCAAGCGCGCCAACGGGATCGTCGATCCCTCGCCGCGGTCGCAGACCCCGTCCAAGCCTCCGGGCCCGGAGGAAGAAAAGAAATAACCGTGCGGAGGGGCACGCGATCAAGCGGCCAGCGTGGGTCCCACCAGCTTGACGATCGCGGCGTGCAGGCGGTCGGGCGCGCACGGCTTCAACAGGACGGTGTCGCACCCGGCGTTGCGCGCCAGCTTGAGGTGCTCGATGTCGCTGTCCCCGGTGAGGGCGATGATTGGCGTCCCGCGCGTCTGCGCCCGGTTCTTCAACAGGCGCACCGCCTCCCAGCCGTCGAGCTTGGGCATCCGCAGGTCCATGACGATGGCGTCGTGCCGCCCCTTGATCGCCTTGTCGAACGCCTCGAAGCCCTGGCTGGCCTGCTCGACCTCGCAGCCGGCACCGGCCAGGTACAGCGCATACATCTCGCGTATCTCTGCGCTGTCATCGACGAGGAGCACGCGTATCTGACGATCGGCTGACACCATGCACGCAGATCCCTCCGGGGGTCACCGGTGGTAGACCGAATCCTATTCGACCCGCGTGCCAAGTTGCCTCCGCGCACGATCGCCCGCCCCGCACGGGATCGCGCGGGTGTTCGCGACTCGTCGAGTCCGGATTTACCGGGATTCCGGCAGTGTCTCCGGCACTTCTGACGACAATTCGCCAGTTGCCGGGAGGCGGTCCAAGGCTCCTGGCGGAATCCTGGCGCAACCGGGACGATCGGGCCGGGCCTTCAGTTGGCACCGCCGTTGCGTCTTAAGAGGGCAAGGCCCGCTGGTTGTGAGGGTGCTTACGGATGGGGGCCCGTAAGTGCTCGAAGCAGCCGGCGGGCGTTTTCGCGTACGGCGTCAGCGGGCGGCAAGAACCTGCCGCACTTCGTCGACGACGCGGCCGCTGGGGCAGGGCTTGGTGAGGACGGCGCGGCAGCCGGCCGCCACCGCCATCTGCTGGATGTCTTCCTGGGCGCCGGTCACCGCCACGATCGGGATCTCTCGCGTCGTCGGGTTCTTCTTCAGCCAGGACACCACCTCCCAGCCGTCCAGCCTGGGCATCAGCAGGTCCATCAGGATCACCTGGGGCTTCAGCTTGTAACCCTTGTCCACGGCCTCGAACCCGTCGGCTGCCTCCTCGACGCGAAACCCGGCAGCCTGCAGTGCGTAAGAATAGAGGTTCCGGCCGTCCGGGTCGTCGTCCACGATCAAGACGAGCGGGGAGGAATCGGTGGCGTCCATGATGGTCCTACTGTGGCCCGCGGGGCCCGGCCGAGTCAACTGCGGGTATAATCCGCCGGTTGCGCCGGGAGACCGGCTCGGGGTGCGCCGATGATCGTGGCCCGCAAGCTGACCCTTTCGGGGCGCGTGCAGCGCGTCGGGTTCCGCTGGTTCGCCGTGGAGGCCGCCGAGCGCGAGGGCGTCGCCGGGTGGGTGGCCAACACGCGCGACGGCCGGGTCGAGATCTTCGTCGAGGGCGACGCCGAGGCGGTCGAGCGCTTCGAGCGCGCGGTGCGGCGGGGACCGATCGCAGCCCGCGTCGACGAGGTCGAGACCGAAGTACGGCCGCCCAGCGGGCGGGTGGCGGGGTTCGAGGTGCGGCGGTGAATGGGCGCGAGGGCCCGGCCTCCCGCCCCACAGCAGGAGCCATGGACACGCTCAAGGCACGGATTCGTTCTGTTCCCGACTTTCCGAAGGCGGGCATCCTCTTCTACGACATCACGACGCTGCTCGGCGACCCGGCGGGGTTTCGCGCGGCGCTCGACGCGCTCGCGCTGCCGTACCGCGACCAGGGCATCTCGGTCGTGGTCGGGATCGAGAGCCGCGGGTTCATCCTCGGCGGGGCGCTGGCCGACCGTCTCGGCGCCGGGTTCTGCCCGGTGCGCAAGCCCGGCAAGCTGCCCGCCCGGACGATCAGCGAGTCGTTCCAGCTCGAATACGGGACCGATCGCCTCGAGATGCACGAGGACGGAATCAAGCCCGGGCAGCGGGTGCTGATCGTGGACGACGTGCTGGCGACCGGCGGGACGGCGGCGGCAACCGCGCGGCTGGTGCGCCGGCTGGGAGGCGAGCTGCACGGGCTCGCGTTCCTGATCGAACTGCTGACGCTCGACGGCCGGTCGCGCCTCGCTGGCGAGCGCGTCAACTCGGTGCTGAAGTACTGATGCTAAAATGACTGGTTCGCTGTTTTCGCAGCGACGGGTCCCCGTAGCTCAGTCTGGATAGAGCGTCCGCCTCCTAAGCGGAAGGTCGGCAGTTCGAGTCTGCCCGGGGACGCCAGCCTTCGCTCGCATGGATCAAGTAGCGAGCTACGGCTAGGCAGGCCAGTCTCGCTCGCATGGATCAAGTAGCGAGCGAAGGCTGGGGACAGCAAGCTGCGCTCGCCTGGAACGCGACATGAAGAGAATCGAACGACGCCGCCTGAAGGAAAACGAGGTCGCCCTGTCGGTCGCACGTGCGCGGGAGACCTTCGACATCTACCGCAAGCCGATCATCGCGGGCCTGGTGACCTTGGCGCTGATCGTCGTCGCCGTGGTGGGAGTCACCGCGTGGCGAAAGTCGGCCGACTCGAACGCTCGCACGCTGCTGGCCGACGCGATGGCCGTCGCCGGCGCGCCGGTGGTGCCGGCGACGCCCGGCCCCAACACACCCGCCCCTTCGCCCGGCAGCTTCGGGAGCGAGAAAGCGAAACTCGAGGCCGCGCTGCAGAAGTTCATGGCGGCGGCCGCGGCTCACCCCTCCTCGGAGCCCGGGATCGCGGCGCGCTACCACGCGGCGGCAATCCTCGCCACGCTCGGCCGTCACAAGGAGGCGGAGCAGCGCTACCGCGAGGTGATCGAAAAGCCGGGCGCGGGCCTCTACGGTCCCATGGCGCGGCTGGGCCTGGCGAACACGCAGGCGGCGGCAGGCCAGCGCGACCAGGCGATTGCCGCCTACAAGGAACTGAGCGCCCGGAAGGATAGCGACTTGCCGGTGGACGCCATCCTGATGCAGCTCGCGAGGACGTACTTGCAGGACGGCAAGACCGCCGAGGCGCAGCAGACGCTCCGCCGGATCGGCGACGAGTTCCCGCAGTCGCCGTACGCCAGCCTCGCCGCGAAGGAGCTGGGACAGATCAAGAACTAGACCGGAGAGCACGGGGCTGAGGCCCCGTGCTACGCCTGTCAACCGGCGACCGGGTCAAGCCCCGTACTAAGCCTGTCGGAAGCGGTAGCTGAGTATCTTGTAGATCAGCTTCGCGCAGAGGAAGTTCGGCCCCACCATCCCCGGCAGCGGGTTCAGCTCCACCAGGTCGCACGCCACCACCCGCCGCCGCGACAGCACCGCCTTGAGAAGCGCGGTCGTCTCTGGCCAGGAAAGGCCCCCGGGCTCCGGCGTGCCGACCGCGGGCATGATCGCGGGGTCGAGGCCGTCGGCGTCGATCGTGATGTAGACGGCCTCGGACAGCCCCTCGACCACCTTCTCAATCCAGTCGGGATCCTGGCGCATGGCGTGGTCCCAGAACACCCGCGTCCGAAGCGACGGGATCACGCGCGATTCCTCCCGCGAAAGGCTCCTGATCCCAACCTGCGTGCAGGGGACGAGCTCGACGATGCGGCGCATCGCACAGGCGTGGCTGTAGCGGCTGCCCTGGTAAGAGTCGCGCATGTCGGCGTGCGCGTCGATCTGGAGCACGGAGAGGTTCGGCGTCGCAGCCGCGTACGCTTCGACCACCGGCACGCTGATCGAGTGCTCGCCGCCGAGCACGACGAGGAACTTCTCGTGCGGGATCAGCTCCGAGACCACGCGCCGGATCTCGTCGAGCGCCACCCGCATGTCGTTGTAGGGCAGCTCCATCTCCGGAAGCGTGACGATGCCGCGGCTCCAGGCGTCGGTTCCCGTCTCCTCGTCCCACAGCTCCACCTGCCCCGAGGCGAGCAGGATCTCGCGCGGGCCGTTCCGCGTGCCGGTCACGTAGCTGGTCGTCCGCTCGAAGGGAACCGGCAACACGATGGCCCGCGCGTCGTCGAACGATCGGGCCGGCTCGTAGCCCCCGAACGAGAGCGGGGAAGGATGTTCGTACTCGACTGGCGGCTTCATCGCGTCCTCCGCGGCGGGGCCGGAGCCCCGCGCATCGCTTGCGTCCACTCCCGATTCAGAACGACCGGCCGATGCGCACGTACGGCCGGGGGTCGAGGTGCCGGCCGGTCGCCCCGTCACGCGCCCACGCGATCCCCCCGGTGAAGGTCAGCGGCAGGCCAAACCCCACGACCGTATCCAGCGACAGCTCGGCCCCGACCGACGTCTTGAAGTCCGGCCACGCGAAGGGCAAGCCAGCGCCCCAGGCGTGGCCCGCGTCGGCGAAAACCGCCCCGTGGACCGCGCGAAGGAACAGCGGCGCCGTGCGCCAGCCCCGCTCGACCCGGGCGAGCGGGAAGCGGTACTCGAGGCTGCCGGAAACCACCCGCGTGCCGACATAGGCCTCGTTCTCCAGGCCGCGCAGCATCTCGACGGCCTCGCTCCGGACGTCGACCACCGATCTCGCGGGAGCCGCGCCCCCGAGAAAGAAGACGCGCCTGACATTGCGGTCGCCGCTCGAGAAGGCGCCGCCGGCCCTCGCGGCGAGCACCGCGTGGCGTCCGCCCAGCCGGCGGAAGACACGCGCCTGGGCGGTCCACGCCTGCGCATCGCCGTCCGCGCCGAACGCCCGCCTGACGTGCTCGGTTCCGATGCCAAGCGAGACGCCCTCCTCCTGGCTGATCGAGTACCCGTACCGCCGCGCGGTGTCCAGCCTCCATCCCGCCTCGATGGCGTGCCTCAGGAAGGTCCTTGGCGCGTCCGCGCGCGTCGCCTGCAACGTGCTCCTCTCGTACTTGAATGCGGCCTGCCACAGCTGCAGGCGGCGGATACGGGCGAACGGCAGCATCAGGCCCGCGCTCACACTCCGCTCGCGCAGCTCCGCGTCGGGCAGGCGCCCCCCCGACTGGTTTCGCACGGCCAGGAACGACGTCTCGTCGGACGCCGAGATCCACAGCGGAACCCGCCAGCGGTCGTAGGTGTAGCCAAGGTCCACGTCCGGGCGGCCGCGGTGGAGGCCGTTCACCGCGTCCCCTTCCGACCCCACGCGCCACCGCAGCAACGCCCCCCAGGCATGACGCCCCAGCACGTCGATCCCGCCCAGGGCCAGCCCGACTCGCAGCGTGTCGCCGGTGTCCGCAACCGGCGTCCAGGCGCGCGG
Source organism: Vicinamibacterales bacterium (assembly GCA_035348395.1). Taxonomy (GTDB): domain Bacteria; phylum Acidobacteriota; class Vicinamibacteria; order Vicinamibacterales; family Fen-181; genus JARKSS01. Next base: position 13,727 of record DAOPQX010000041.1, read on the forward strand.
CCGCAGCGTGTCGAACGGGGAGTACCCTCGGTCCTCCACTTGGGCGAGGGGAGCGGCAGCGGCGCTGGCGACCGGCGCCGGGCCGGTCCATCCCGCATCGGCCGCCGACGCGGGATCGAACGGCAGCGCGAACAGGTCGGCGCCTTCTTCCGTGTATCCGACGAAGACCACGCGCCGCCCGTCGGGCGAGATCGCCGGCGAGGTCGCCCCGCCAGGGACCGCCGTCAGGCGGCGGACCAGCCCCCCCTCGACGGGAACGGTGTAAAGCTGGAACGAGCGCGCGAGCAGCGCGCCGGGGGCCGCTCCCGGCGGGTGGTCGGACGCGAAAACGACGGACTCTCCGCCAGGCGCCCACACGGGCGTGACCAGGCGGTAGAGCGCGGAGGAGACGAGCACGCGAATGCTGCCGGTGGCCGGGTCGGCCACCGCAATCTCCGAGGGACCGCCAGGCACCCGGCGCTCGAAGGCCACCAGCCGGCCGTCGGGTGACCAGCGCGGCGACGCGGCCTGGCCGCCGCCGTCCGGCCCCGGCCTCGGCTCGAGCCTGATCCCCTCACCGCCCTTCCGGCGCACGTCGAACCAGGCCAGCTCGCGACGGCCGCCGGCGATCCGGATGGCGACCAGCGAGGCGCCGTCGGGTGAGAGGGAGGGCTGCATGAGACGGGCGCTTTCGGTCAGCGCCGCAACCGCTCCGCCTCGGGGAGACACCGCGTAGAGGTCGGCGCGGAGCGCCACGTTCGTCTCGAGCTCGAGCTGATCGAAGATCACCACCCGGTCACCGACGCTGAGCCCCTCGGCACCGTACTGCGTGGCGATCTCGCGCGGGATCCCTGCCGGGCCCTCATCGGCGCCGTGCCCACGGTCGAGCCGCATGATGGCCGGGAACCGGTGCGGCGTCTGCAGCGTGTAGAAGAGTGCCGAGCCATCAGGGGCGAAACGCGGGCTGCCGACGAGGAAGCCGTGGCGGGTGAGGCGGGCAGGGACGGCCGGGCCGGACGCCGGCGCTCCTGATGCCGGCAGGGAGGCCGGCGCTACTGAATTCATGAAGTCGCGCCAGAGGTCGGGAAGCGGCACACCGAGCACTGCCTCGAAGGCACCCGCCCCGAAGTAGTGGACGCGCCCCGCCTGCCGCTCGACCAGATCGCCCAGCTTCCGCTCGCCGAACCGCGACACCAGGTACTGGTGGAAGAACCCGCCGACCAGGTACGAACCGTTTCCGCCGGGCCAGTCCACCAGGCCGCCGTTGTAGCGGTCGATCGGCTCGGGGCCCGCCTCGCGCACGCGCTGGCGGACGATCGTCGCGGCGTCGCCGGCCCTCACCCGGCCTTCGCCGGTCTCACGCGACTCGACCCAGGTGGCGAACCCCTCGATCTGCCACAGCGGCAGCGCGAGGTTGGGGAAGGCCAGCGGGGAGCGGCCGAAGATGCCCCGCATCACCGAGGCCCAGCCGCGCGACTGGTTGGTCTGCAGGATGTGCGCGTACTCGTGCACGAACACGAGCCGCAGCCACTCGCGCGTGAACCCGATCAGTTCCGACTGCGCGGGCCAGGCCGCGGTGAGGGCGATCGTGTTGTACGGCACGGGGAACGCGCTGCCGTTCGACGCGTCGTCCTGGTCGGCAAGCACGACGTGCGTGACCGCCGGAGCGGGAAGGCCGAGCCTGGCCGGCAGCTCGCGCTGAACCGACTCGGCAATCGCGGCCACTTCACGCGCCAGCTGTTCTCCGCCCTGGTGGTAGTAGATGCGGAAGTGAGGCGTGACCAGCACGCGGAAGCGCAGGTGCGGCAGGTAGCGCGACGCGGCGGCCGCCTCGGACGCCGCGAGCGACAGCAGCAGCGCGAGAAGGGCGAGCCGCCTCATGACTCCTGCGCGTCGCGGCGCAGCTCGGCGAGCAGCGTCAGCGCCTCGAGCGGCGTGAGGTGGTCGGGGTCAACGGCGAGCAGCCGCTCCACCAGCCGCTCGGCCCTCGGCGAGGGAAGCGCCTGGAACAGCCCGAGCTGCTGCTGCGGCTCGGTCGGGGTGCGGCTGAGCGAGGGACGGCCGCCGCGCGCCAGCTCGTCGTGCTCGAGAGCGCTCAGGATCTCCCGCGCCCGCTCCACCACCTTGGGAGGCAGTCCCGCGAGGCGGGCCACCTGGATGCCGTAGCTGCGATCGGCGCGCCCCGGAACGACCTTCCGGAGGAACAGGATCTCGTCGTGCCACTCGCGCGCGTCCACGTGGCAGTTGACGACCCCGGGGATGCCGTCGGCCAGGTCGGTCAGCTCGTGGTAGTGCGTGGCGAAGATCGTCTTGGGGCGCGCGCGGGAGTTGGTGGCGAGGTGCTCGGCCACGGCCCACGCCAGGCTCAGGCCGTCGAAGGTCGCGGTCCCGCGCCCGATCTCGTCGAGAATCACCAGGCTGCGCGAGGTGGCCGAGTGCAGGATGTTCGCCGTCTCCTGCATCTCCACCATGAAGGTCGACTGGCCGCGGGCGATGTTGTCGGACGCGCCCACCCGCGCGAAGATGCGATCGACCAGCGCGAGCTTGGCTTCGCGCGCCGGGACGAAGGAGCCGACCTGCGCCAGCAGGCACACGAGCGCCGTCTGCCGCAGGTAGGTGGACTTTCCCCCCATGTTCGGGCCGGTCAGGACGATCAGCTGGTGGCCCGAGCCGTCGAGCAGGGTGTCGTTCGGCACGAAGGGGTCGCGCGAACGCCGCTCCACGACCGGGTGCCGCCCCTCGGTGATGACGATCTCGTCGGCGTCGTGAACGTGGGGCTTCGTGTAGTTGTTGACGGTCGCCACCTCGGCAAGC